>JBJOQI010000316.1:0-3327 GCA_046050045.1 Pseudomonadota bacterium
CCGATATGGACATAGGGGCCCGCCGTCTGCGACGGGGTTTCAGCCAGGTAATTCAGCGGTTGAGCCATATCAGTTCCCCGATTTTCGCATGTTCGAACCGGAAAACCGGTTCCCACTTTTCCTGAACATGCTCAGTTCCCCTCCAGCCGGTTCTCAAACAGGGTGGACCTGCGGCCCCGCAGCACGATGTCGAACTTGTAGGCCAGACAATCCATGGGAACCGAGGCATTGAGGTCCAGCACCGCAATCAGCCGCTGCACCGCTTCGGGGTCGGGAATGGTCTGGACAATCGGGCACAGCGGGATCAGCGGATCGCCCTCGAAGTACAGTTGCGTGATCAGCCGCTGGCTGAAGGACGCGCCAAAGACCGACACATGGATATGCCGCGGCCGCCACGAGTTGACGTAGTTCAGCCAGGGGTAGGGGCCGGGCTTGATGGTGCGGAAGAAATAATACCCGTTCTCGTCCGTCAGGGTCCTGCCGCAGCCGCCGAAGTTGGGGTCGAGCGCGCCAAGATAGACGTCCTTCTTGTGGCGGTAGCGGCCGCTGGCATTGGCCTGCCAGATCTCGACCAGTGTCTTCGGCACCGGGCGGCCGTTTTCGTCCAGCACCCGGCCATGCAGCACCATGCGCTCGCCCACCGGCATCCCGCCATGGGCGAAGTTCATCGTCAGGTCATTGTCGAGCGCGCCGAAATCGCCATGCCCGAAGGTCGGGCCGGTGATCTCGCTGGCAGATTGCCGGATCGTCAGCAGCGGCATCCGCGGCGAGCGCGCCACGCTGGTCTTGTAACCGGGATGGTGGGCCGGCGGGTGCATCGCCCGGTCCCGCATGAAATACTCGGCTGGTTTCATGGCTGGCCCTCCCGTGCCATCTCGGCGAACGTGTCCTTGGCGATCCTTATCGCATGATTGGCGCGCGGCACCCCGGCATAGATCGCTACATGCAGCAATGCCTCCATCACGTCGGCCTCGCTCGCCCCGGTGTTGCGCGTCGCCCGGACATGCATGGCAAGCTCGTGGTCATTGCCCAGACCTGCCAGCAGGGCAATCGTCAGCATCGAGCGTTCGCGCAGGGTCAGCGTGTTCCGGCTCCAGACATGGCCCCAGGCGGCATCGCGGATCAGGTCCTGGAACGGCGCGTCAAAGTCGGTCTTCGCGGCCTCGGTCCGGTCGACATGGTCGTCGCCCAGAACCTTGCGGCGGGTTCTCATTGCTGTGGCGCTCAGATCGGACAAGCTCGGATCAGACATGGAGTGCAGCCTTCAGAAAGGGGGTGACAAGCGCGGCCCAGGCGTCCGGGGCCTCGACGCAGGGCAGATGCCCGGCCCCCGGAATGACATGGTAGGCCGCGCCCGGAATCCGGCGCGCAGTGTCCTCGACGACGGCAGGCGGGCTTGCACCGTCCTCGGCCCCGGCGATGACCAGCACGGGGCCGCGCAACCCGGCGCAGTCGGCGCGAAGGTCGGCGCCGGCCAGGGCACGGCAGGCCGCCAGATAGCCCTCGGCCGGCGTGTTCACCAGCATCTGCCGCCACAGCGAAAGCTCGTCGGTCGCGCGAAAGGCCGGGGCGAACCAGCGTTCCATCACCGCATCGGCAATGCTTGCCAGACCCCCCGCCCGGACCGCGTCGATCCGCTGCTGCCAGCTTTCCGCGGTGCCCAGCTTTGCGGCCGTATTCGACAGCACCAGCGCCCGCACAAGGTCGGGCCTGCGGTGCGCCACGCCCTGCGCGATCAGGCCCCCGACCGACAGGCCGACGAAGGCCACCGGGCCGGTCGCCACGGCCTCGATCACGGCGATCGCGTCCTCGACATGGTCCTCGATCCGCTCGCCGCCACCGCCCGAGGACAGCCCGTGCCCGCGCTTGTCGTACCGCACCAGCCGCAGGCCGGCGGGCATCAGCGGCAAAATCCCGTCCCACAGCCGCAGGTCGGTGCCCAGCGAATTGGCAAAGACCACGACCGGCCCGTCGGCAGGACCGTCGACCCTTAGGTGAAGAACGCCGTAAGGGCGCGACAAGGCTTGCATCGGAACTCCTCCAGGACATAACATAATGAATAAGAATTTGGCGCGATAATGCAAAATGGGGCCGAAAGCATAATCCCATGATTATTCATCCGGCCATCAAGCTGCGCCACATCCGGGCGTTCCTCGAAATCGCGTCGCAGGGCAGCCTCTCGGCGGTGGCCCGTCAGCAGGGCATTTCCCAGCCCGCGCTCAGCCGCACTCTCGCCGAACTTGAACAGCTGCTTTCGGTCCCGCTGTTCCGCCGCGAGAAACGGCGGCTGGTGCTGACGGCCGAAGGCGCGCTGTTCCGCCACCACGCAAGCCTCGGCCTCGGCGCGCTGGACAGCGGCGTTGCGGCCCTTCACCCCTCGGCCCAGGGTGGCAGCATCCGCGTCGGCATCCTTCCCACCGCGGCGTCGCGCCTGTTTCCCCGCGTCGCGATCCGGTTCCGCACGCTGCATCCCGAGGTGACGCTGAAGATCGAGACCGGGCCGCATGGCTATCTTCTGTCGCTGCTGCGCGAGGGGCAGATCGACCTCATGGTCGGGCGCATGCCCGATGCGGGGGAAATGGCGGGCCTGACCTTCTCGCATCTTTACGAAGAGGACGTGGTTCTGGTCGCGCGCGCCGGGCACCCGATGGCCAACCGGCCGGTTGCCGACCTGCTCGGCCAGGTTCCGGTGATCCTGCCGTCGGAAGGCGCGATCATCCGCAAGACCGTCGACACCTATCTCGAGGTGCTGGGCCTTTCGGGCCTGCGTCCCGCGGTCGAGACCGTCGCGCTGGCGGTCGGGCGCGGCCTTCTGGCCGCCTCGGACAGCGTGTGGTTTATCTCGCGCGGCGTCGTCGCCGAGGAACTGCGCCGCGGCGAGATGGCCGAGATCCCGACCGGCGTGCGGTTCCTGTCGGGCTCGGTCGGCATCACCCAGCGGCAGGTCACGCTGGTCAATCCGCGAACCGCCCTTCTGCACCGCCTCTGCGCCGAGGAAGCGGCCGCCGAATGACGCCGTCTGTCGCGCTGGAAAGTGCAAACCCGCGGCACGGTGGCTCCGGCCGACCCGCGCGGACGACGTCGCCCCCCTGCGACACCGGCGGGACGGCCCCCCGGGCACCCGACGCCGCAGCGAACCTCCGGCATGACCGCAGTTGACCGATGCGCCCGCCCGTCTCAGGCCTTGCCCGTTTCCAGCGTCTTGAAGATCGCGATGGCTTCCTGCTGCCCCAGGCCCATCGCCATCGCCCGCCGGAAATAGCCTGCGATGAAATCCGGGATGTCGGATGCAATGCCCGCGTCCCGCGCCTGCATCCTGATCCGTTC
>JBJOQI010000317.1:0-13364 GCA_046050045.1 Pseudomonadota bacterium
TGATGTTCGCGATCCTGAAAGAAATGGCCGAAGACGGCGAGGAAATCCTCGGCATCGGCACGATCGAAGTGCTGCCCGATGGCTTTGGCTTTCTGCGCAGCCCCGAAGCGAACTATCTGGCCGGGCCGGACGACATTTACGTTTCGCCCAACCAGGTCCGCAAGTGGGGCCTGCGCACCGGCGACACGGTGGAAGGCGCCAGCACCCTGCGCCGTCAGGATCTGATGTTCGCGATCCTGAAAGAAATGGCCGAAGACGGCGAGGAAATCCTTGGCATTGGCACGATCGAAGTTCTGCCCGATGGCTTCGGCTTTCTGCGCAGCCCCGAAGCGAATTACCTTGCCGGGCCGGACGACATTTACGTTTCGCCCAATCAGGTCCGCAAATGGGGCCTGCGCACCGGTGACACTGTGGAAGGTGAAGTGCGCGCGCCCAAGGATGGCGAGCGCTATTTCGCGCTGACCAAGCTGCTCAAGGTCAATTACGACGATCCCGATGCCGTCCGCCACCGGACCAATTTTGACAACCTGACCCCGCTCTATCCCGATGAACGGTTGGTGCTTGATACCGTCGACCCCACGGTCAAGGACAAGAGCGCCCGGGTGATCGATCTGATCAGTCCGCAGGGCAAGGGCCAGCTCGCGCTGATCGTCGCCCCGCCGCGCACCGGTAAAACCGTGCTGCTGCAAAACATGGCCAAGGCCATCACCGACAACCATCCCGAAGTGTTCCTGATCGTGCTGCTGGTTGACGAGCGGCCGGAGGAAGTGACCGACATGCAGCGCAGCGTGAAGGGCGAGGTGATCTCCTCGACCTTTGACGAGCCTGCCAGTCGTCACGTGCAAGTTGCTGAAATGGTGATTGAAAAGGCCAAGCGCCTGGTCGAACACAAGCGCGACGTGGTGATCCTGCTTGACTCGATCACCCGCCTCGGCCGGGCGTTCAACACGGTCGTGCCGTCGTCCGGCAAGGTGCTGACCGGCGGTGTCGACGCGAATGCGCTGCAGCGCCCGAAGCGGTTCTTCGGCGCGGCCCGGAACATCGAGGAAGGCGGGTCGCTGACCATCATCGCGACCGCCCTGATCGACACCGGCAGCCGGATGGACGAGGTGATCTTCGAAGAATTCAAGGGCACCGGTAACAGCGAGATCGTGCTGGACCGCAAGGTGGCCGACAAGCGCGTCTTCCCGGCGATGGATATCCTGAAGTCGGGTACCCGCAAGGAAGACCTGCTGGTCGACCAGAAGGACCTGCAGAAGACCTATGTGCTGCGTCGCATCCTGAACCCGATGGGAACGACGGACGCGATCGAGTTCCTGATTGGCAAGCTGAAGCAGACCAAGACGAACGGCGAGTTCTTCGAGTCGATGAACGCCTGACTTATTGTTCAGAAACAATAGGTTAACCGATGGACACGATCTTTGCCCTCGCCTCGGCGCGTGGCCGCGCCGGGGTTGCGGTGATCCGGGTCTCGGGTTCGGGGGCCTGGGCGGCGGTTCGGGCTCTGTGTGGCGATGTCCCTGCGCCGCGCCGCATGTCGTTGCGCCGGCTGCACCAGAACGGCCTGCCGCTGGACGATGCGCTTGTCGTGACCTTTGCGCCAGGCGCGTCCTTCACGGGGGAAGAGGCCGCGGAGCTGCACCTGCATGGATCGGCAGCGACGGTTGCCGCGGTCTTGCGCGCACTTGGCGAGATGGCTGGACTGCGCCAAGCCGAACCGGGCGAGTTCACCCGGAGGGCGCTTGAAAACGGGCAACTCGATCTGGCGCAGGTCGAAGGGCTGTCCGATCTGATCGATGCAGAGACCGAAGCCCAGCGGCGGCAGGCCCTGCGCGTTCTCGAAGGCGCGATCGGCGCAGCCGCCGAGGTCTGGCGGCGCGACCTGATCCGGGCGGCGGCGCTGCTGGAAGCGACGATCGATTTCGCGGACGAAGACGTACCGGTCGACGTGACGCCGGAGGTTCTTGGCCTGATCGGGGGCGTCGACTCGGGCCTGCGGCGCGAGATGGCCGGGTTCGCGGCCTCGGAGCGAATCCGGGACGGGTTCGAGGTGGCGATTGTGGGCGAGCCGAATGTCGGCAAGTCGACGCTGCTGAACGCGCTCGCCGGACGCGACGCTGCGATCACATCGGAAATTGCCGGAACCACACGGGATGTGATCGAGGTGCGGATGGAACTCGGCGGTCTCGCCGTGACCCTGCTCGATACGGCCGGTCTGCGGGATACCGCGGACCGGATCGAAGCGCTGGGTGTGGATCGCGCCCGGGCCCGGGCCGAGGCCGCGGACCTGCGGATTTTTCTGGTCGAGGCGGGCGGCGCGCCCGCACTGACGCCGCGGGACGGCGACCTTGTGGTATTGGCGAAGGCGGACCTTGGTGGGGATGGCCCGCGCGGCCTTGCAGTGTCGGGGCTGACCGGGGCGGGCTTGGGACAACTCGTCGACGCTGTGACGGGCCAGCTTCAGTCGCGCGCAGGCCATCCCGCGATCATCACGCGCGAGAGGCACCGGACGGCCATCGCGCGGGCCGTCCGGTCGCTGGAGGCGTGCCGTCAGGCCCTTGCACAGGGAGCCCTGCATGCCGACATTGCCGCTGAAGAACTTCGCGCGGCGGTGCGCGCCCTTGACTCGCTGATCGGTCGCGTGGATGTGGAGAACCTGCTGGACGAGATCTTTCTGCGATTCTGCATCGGAAAGTAAGGACGGTTTCACGTGAAACACTACGATGTCATTGTGATCGGCGGGGGACACGCCGGAGCCGAGGCAGCCCATGCGGCAGCCCGGGCAGGAGCGTCGACGCTTCTGGTCACGATGCGGCGGTCCGGAATTGGCGTGATGTCGTGCAATCCGGCGATCGGCGGACTGGGCAAAGGGCACCTGGTGCGCGAGATCGACGCCATGGACGGGATCATGGGCCGCGCCGCTGACCGGGCAGGGATTCAGTTCAGGCTGCTTAACCGGCGGAAAGGCCCCGCAGTTCAGGGGCCGAGGACCCAGGCGGACCGAAAACTCTATCGTCAGGCGATCCAGTCGGAGCTCGAGGGCCGGGAAGGGCTGGAGATCTGCGAGGGAGAGGTTGTGGGTCTTCGGCTGGCGGATGGCCGGCTGTCGGGAGTTGCGTTGCACGACGGGGCCGAGATCGGGGCAAGCGCGGTCGTTCTGACGACGGGCACGTTCCTGCGCGGTGTCATTCATATCGGGGACCAGTCGCGGCCGGGCGGCCGGGTGGGTGACGCGCCGTCGAACCTCCTGGCCGAACAGCTGCTGGCCCTTGGCCTGCCGCTCGGGCGCCTCAAGACCGGAACACCGCCGCGGCTGGATGGGCGCACGATCGACTGGTCGGCGCTGGAAGCTCAGCCGGGCGACGACATGCCAGAGATGTTCTCGTTCCTGCACGATCGTCCTTTCGTGCGCCAGATTTCCTGTGGGATCACCCACACGAACGAGGCCACGCACGACATCATCCGTACCAACCTGTCCCGGTCGGCAATGTATGGCGGCCATATCGAGGGGATCGGCCCCCGTTACTGCCCGTCGATCGAAGACAAGGTCGTTCGCTTTGCCGACAAGACCTCGCACCAGATTTTCCTGGAGCCGGAAGGGCTTGACGACAATACGGTCTATCCGAACGGGATTTCCACTTCGCTGCCCGCCGATGTGCAGGAAGCCTATGTCCGGTCGATCCGCGGGCTTGAGGGGGCGCTGATCACTCAGTCCGGCTATGCGATCGAATATGACTACGTCGACCCCCGCGCTCTCGATCCCACGCTGCAGCTGAAGGCCATGGGCGGCTTGTTCCTTGCCGGGCAGATCAACGGGACGACCGGCTACGAGGAGGCGGCTGCCCAGGGGCTGGTCGCGGGCCTCAACGCGGCCCGCTGCGCCACCGGGCGAGAGCCTGCCGCCTTTGGCCGGGCGGACAGCTACATCGGCGTGATGATCGACGACCTCGTGACGCGCGGTGTCAGCGAGCCCTATCGCATGTTCACGTCGCGAGCCGAGTTCCGGTTGAGCCTGCGTGCCGACAACGCCGACCAGCGGCTGACTCCGGTTGGACTTGACCTTGGTATTGTAGGCGAGGCGCGCCGCCGTGCCTTTGGCGAAAAGACGGAACGGCTCGCCGCGGCGCGATCCGCCCTCGCCGCGCGGTCCCTGACGCCGACCGAGGCCGCGCGCCAGGGCATCACCGTCAGCCAGGACGGGCAGCGGCGGAGTGCGATTGACCTGCTTGGCTTCCCGGACGTCGATTTCGATCGCCTGGTCGCTGTCTGGCCGGACCTTGCCGGGATTCCCCTGCCCGTGCGTGAGCAGGTCGCGCGCGACGCGATGTATGCCCGCTATGCTGACCGCCAGGCCAACGATGCCGAGGCCCTGCGACGGGACGAAGCGCTGCTGATCCCGGTCGACTTCGACTATTCCGAGCTGTCGGGCCTGTCCAACGAGCTCAAGGCCAAACTCCAGCGCCTTCGTCCCGCCAGCATCGCGCAGGCCGGACGGATCGAGGGGATGACGCCTGCTGCGCTGGTGCTGATCCTCGCGATCCTGAAGCGCAATGAGCGCAGGCGCGTATCGGCATGACTCCCGCCCAGGCGGCGCTGGCGCTTCGCCCTGTTTCACGTGAAACAGAGGAGCGGCTCGAGGCTTTCGTCGCGATGCTGCTGAAGTGGAACGCGGCGATCAACCTGATTGGCAAGGCGACGGTTGAGACCGTCTGGTCGCGCCATATCGTTGATTCCCTTCAGCTTCTTGACCTGACCGACGCTGCCGAAGGCCATTGGGCCGACCTTGGCAGCGGGGGCGGGCTACCCGGACTCGTGCTTGCGATCGCGGCCCGGGACGAACGGCCGGGGCTTCGCTTTACCCTGGTCGAATCGGATGCGCGCAAGGCCGCCTTTCTCGCGACGGCATCGCGCAGCCTGGCTCCGCAGGTTCGGGTCCTGGCACAGCGGGTCGAGGCGGCCCCTCCCCTGCAGGCCGACGTACTTTCGGCCCGGGCTCTTGCCCCGCTTCCGGCGTTGCTGGAGATGTCGGCGCGCCATCTTTCGCCACAAGGGCTGGCGCTGCTTCCGAAGGGCGCCAACTGGCGGGCCGAGGTGACGGCAGCGCTTGAATCCCGGCGCCTTTCCCATGAAATACAGCCAAGCCTGACTGATCCCGCCGCCGTTGTCCTGAAGATTCGAGGAATATCGCGTGTCTGACCTCAGCCGCCCGCCCGCCCCAAGGGTCATTGCCATTGCCAACCAGAAGGGCGGCGTCGGCAAGACCACGACGGCCATCAACCTCGCGGCAGCCCTGGCCGAAGAGGGCCAGAAGGTACTGGTGATCGACCTCGATCCCCAGGGCAACGCCAGCACCGGCCTGGGCGTAGATGTAGCGGACCGCAACCTGACCACCTACGACATGCTGATCGAATCGACCGATATCGACCGCATCATCCGCAAGACATCGGTCACCGGAATCTGGATCTGCCCGGCGACGACCGACCTTTCCTCGGCCGACCTCGATCTGGTGTCCGTCGAAAAGCGCAGCTTCCTGCTGCAGGACGCCCTGCGCCACCCCGGGATGGATGGCTTCGGCTTCGACTACGTGCTGATCGACTGCCCCCCTTCGCTCAGCCTGCTGACCGTCAACGCCATGGTTGCCGCCCGCTCGGTCCTGATTCCGCTGCAGGCAGAGTTCTTCGCGCTCGAAGGACTGTCGCAGCTGATGCTCTCGGTGCGCGAGGTCCGGCAATCGGCCAATCCCGACCTGCGCATCGAAGGCGTGGTCCTGACCATGGCCGACGGGCGCAACAACCTGTCGCAACAGGTCGAGGCCGATGTCCGCGCCACCCTGGGCGAGGTCGTGTTCCGCACGGTGATCCCGCGCAACGTCCGGGTGTCCGAGGCGCCCTCCTTCGCCGTGCCCGTTCTCGAATATGACCCCACGTCGAAGGGCAGTCAGGCCTATCGGGCCCTGGCTCAGGAACTTCTGGCCAATCACCGCCGCACCGCATCGGAGTCCGCAGCATGAGCGAGAAGAAACATCGCGGCCTGGGGCGCGGCCTGTCAGCGCTGATGGCCGACGTGCGGGCCGATGTCGCGGCGCCAGGCGACGACACGCCGCGCCGTGCCGACCTGCGGCTGCCGATCGAGCGCATCCACCCGAACCCCGACCAGCCCCGGCGCGACTTTCCGGCCGAGGCGCTGAACGAGCTCGCCAGCTCAATCCGGGCAAAGGGCATCATTCAGCCGCTCGTGGTGCGCGTTCACCCAACGAAATCAGAGGCTTACGAGATCGTCGCCGGAGAGCGCCGCTGGCGGGCGGCGCAGCTTGCCCAGGTCCATGACCTGCCTGTCGTGGTGCGTGACTTCAGCGACACCGAGGTTCTTGAAGTCGCGATCATCGAAAACATCCAGCGCGCCGACCTGAACCCGGTGGAAGAGGCCGCAGGCTATCGCCAGCTGATGGACCGCTTCGGACACACCCAGGAAAAACTGGCCGAGGCGTTGGGAAAAAGCCGCAGCCATGTCGCGAACCTGCTGCGGCTTCTTCATCTGCCGGACCAGGTCCTTGACTGGCTGCGCGAAGGCAAGCTCAGCAGCGGCCATGCCCGCGCGCTCGTGACGACCGAAGACCCGGTCGGCCTGGCGCGAGAGGTGATCTCCCGCGGCCTGTCCGTGCGCGAGACCGAGAAGTTGGCCCAACAGCAGGCCACGCGCGGCGCAAACCGTGGCCCCGCCCGCCCCCGCCCCTCCGAAAAGGACGCCGATACCCGCGCGCTCGAGGCCGATCTTTCGGCGATCCTGAAGATGCGCGTGGCAATCGACCACAAGGGGCACGACGGCGGCCAGGTTGTGATCACATACCGCACGCTGGACCAGCTCGACGACCTCTGCCAGCGCCTGTCGGCCTCGCACTAGCGGTCCGGGCGGGTCCAGAGAAAGCCCGCAACCGCCGCCATTACCGCCCCCTGCAGGGCGACCAGCGGCGGCGGCAGGTTCAGCACGACCGCAATTACCAGCGACCCCGCCATCGACAGGCTGGCCAGCCACTTCGCGCGCCGGCTCACGGCCCCGCGCTCCTGCCAGTCGAGGATCGGCGGACCGAGGACCGGATGGGCCAGCAACCAGCGATGAAGCCGCTCCGAGGACCGCGCAAAACCGAAGGCAGCCAGCAGGACAAAGGGCACGGTGGGCAGAATCGGCAGGAACAGACCCACAATTCCCGCCGCAAGGGCAAGACATCCGACCGCCAGCCAGACGTATCTCAGCCCGGTCTTCATTCCGGCCAAAGCTCCCGCAACACACCGTTCAGCACGGCGCGCCCCTTCGGCGTCGCCGCAATCCCGCGGTCCGTTTCCATCAGCAGGCCAAGGTCCGCCAGGTCGCCGATCGTCACCCGCGACAGGCCCTGCCCCCCGTTCAGCGCCGCAAACCGCGCCAGATCGATTCCTTCGGCCAGCCGCATCCCCATCATCAGGTATTCTGCGGCGCGTTCCCGACCCGGGACCTCCTCGCGCGGCCGTTCGCCCCGCCCTGTCGCTTCAACCTGGGCCAGCCAGGCCAGCGGCGCTTTCGGCGTATCGGTCGCCCAGCGCCGCCCGCCCAGCGTCAACCGCCCATGCGCCCCCGGCCCGATCCCGGCGTAATCCCCGGATCGCCAGTAGATCAGGTTGTGCCGGCTCTCTGCGCCAGCGCCGGCGTGGTTGGAAACCTCATAGGCAGGCAGTCCCGCAGCGCCCAGAATATCCTGTGTTACCAGATACATATCCGCCGACACATCTTCGTCGGGCAACCCCTTCAGGCCCCCGGCTGCATGGCGAGCGCCAAAGGCCGTACCCTCCTCGATGGTCAACTGATAGACCGACAGGTGATCCACCGCCATCGCCGCGGCCTCGCGCAACTCGGCCTCCCAGGCGGCCAGGCTCTGGTCCTGTCGGGCATAGATCAGGTCGAAACTGACACGGGGAAAGGCGTCGCGCGCGACGTCAAAGGCCGCCCGCGCCTCGGCCACGCTGTGCAACCGGCCCAGCCGGCGCAGGTCGGCATCGTTCATCGCCTGCATGCCCATCGACAGCCGGTTCACCCCCGCCCCGGCATAGGCGCGAAACCGGCCCGCCTCGACGCTGCCCGGGTTCGCCTCCAGCGTGATCTCGATGTCATTGGCTGGCGTCCAGGTGGCCCTGATCCGGTCAAGGATCGCCGACACGAGGTCCGGGTCCATCAGCGACGGGGTTCCGCCGCCGAAAAAGACCGTGTTCAGCACCCTGCCCTGCGTTTCGGCACCGATCCGGTCGATCTCGCCCAGATAGGCGCGCTGCCACCTTGCCTGATCGATCTCGGCCGCGACGTGGCTGTTGAAATCGCAATAAGGGCATTTCGAGGCGCAGAACGGCCAGTGCAGGTAAAGCCCGAAACCGCCGTTCCGCCAGTCCTCCATGTCCTAGCCCCTGAAGGCCGTGACTTCGATCTCGACCTTCATTTCCGGCTTGATCAGACCCGCAATCACCATGGTTGCGGCGGGCCGGATCTCGCCCAGATGCTTGCCCAGAACCGGAACCAGCGTGTCGACCAGCGCGGCATCGGTCACGGTGTATTGCACCCGGACAATATCCGCCATTGCAAAGCCGCCCTGCTCCAGCGCCCAGGCAATCGTCCGGAAGCAGTTCTCGGCCTGCGCGGCTACCCCTTCGGGCATTTCCATCGTCGCGTAGTTATAGCCGGTGACTCCGGAGACAAAGCACCAGGGCCCCTTCACGACGGCCCGGCTGTATCCCATCGTCTTCTCGAAGGGCGATCCCGTCGAAATCAACCTGGTCTGCATCAGTTCCCCTCCAGCCAGCGCAGGAATTTTGTGATCACATCGGCGCGGTGGCTGATCCGGTTCTTCTCGGCCACCGCCATCTCGGCAAAGGTGATGTCGAAGCCGGCGGGCACGAACATCGGGTCATAGCCATGACCCTGTGCGCCGCGCATCGGCCAGACCAGATGGCCCTCGACCTTGCCCTGAAACACCTCGTCGCGCCCGTCGGGCCAGGCCAGCACCAGCGTCGCGCGGAACCGTGCCGTGCGCGGGTGCGGTGCCTGCGCTGCCTCCAGCTCGTCCCAGGTCCGCGTCATCGCCTGCACGAAATCCCGACCGCCCGGCGTTTCCGCCCAGTCGGCGGTATGGACACCCGGCCTGCCGCCGATCCCGTCCGCCTCGATCCCGCTGTCGTCGGCCAGCGCGGGCAGGCCGGTGGCCCGCGCCGCGGCATGGGCCTTGATCCGCGCATTGCCGACATAGGTCGTCTCGGTCTCCTCGGGTTCTGCCAGCCCGAAGTCCTTCGCCCCCAGCACCTCGATTCCGAGCGGGCCGAGAAGCTGGCGGAACTCGTCCAGCTTGCCGCGGTTGTGGGTGGCGACCAGCAGCCGCCCCCCCGGCAGGATATCTCCTGCCCGGCCGGTCATCCGACGGCGGCCTTCTGCGCCGCCACCAGTGCCGCGATACCGCTTTCGGCCAGGTCCAGAAGCCGCCCCATCTCGTCCCGGCTGAAGGTCGCGCCCTCGGCCGACATCTGCACCTCGACCAGCCGGCCCGCGCCGGTCAGGATAAAGTTACCGTCGGTTCCGGCCTCGCTGTCCTCGGCATAGTCGAGGTCCAGCACCGCCTGCCCGGCATAGATGCCGCAGCTGACGGCGGCGACGTGGTCGATCATCGGGTCGCTGGTGACAAGCCGCCCCTTCATCAGCGCGTTCATGGCCAGCCGCAGCGCGACCCATCCCCCGGTGATCGAGGCGCAGCGCGTCCCGCCGTCGGCCTGGATCACGTCGCAGTCGACGACGATCTGCCGCTCGCCCAGCGCCACACGGTCCACGCCTGCCCGCAGCGCGCGGCCGATAAGCCGCTGAATCTCCTGCGTTCTTCCCGACTGCTTGCCTGCGGCCGCCTCGCGCCGGTTGCGCGTGTTGGTGGCGCGCGGCAGCATTCCGTATTCCGCCGTCACCCAGCCCAGCCCGGTGCCCTTCAGGAAGGGCGGAGCCTTGTCCTCGACCGTCGCGGTGCACAGCACATGAGTGTCGCCCATCCGGATCAGGCAGGACCCCTCGGCGTGTTTGACCACGCCCGTCTCGATGCTGATGCCCCGAAGCTCGTCCAGTTTCCGTCCCGAAGGTCTCATGCCCGTCCCTTTCAACAGCCAGGGCCACTTAGCGGCGGCACTTTGCCCGATGCAACCCCGATTGACGATTGCCCCGGCTGCACCTCTATTTGACAGGCCGAGTTGGAAACCCATGACCGAAAGCCCGCGCCTTCTTGCCGAACTGAACGACCGCTCGCGCGAGGTGTTCCGTCGCGTGGTCGAGGGCTATCTCGACACCGGCGATCCGGTCGGCTCGCGCTCGCTGACCCGCAGCATGACCGAAAAGCTCTCGGCCGCGACCATCCGCAACGTGATGCAGGACCTGGAGTTTCTGGGCCTGCTTGACAGCCCGCATGTCTCGGCCGGCCGCATCCCGACGCAGCTTGGCCTGCGCATGTTCGTCGACGGGCTGATGGAGGTCGGCACCGTCTCGGCCGAGGATCGCGGCACCATCGACGCGATGGCCGACGACACCGGCCCCGACGTTCCGGCGCTGCTCGACCGGGTGGGGGCGGCGCTGTCGGGCATCACTCAGGGCGCCAGCCTGGTGCTGACCCCCAAGCGCGAGGCACCGATCCGGCACATCGACTTCGTGTCGCTTGGTCCGGGCCGGGCGCTCGTGGTTCTGGTCTTCGCCGATGGCCACGTCGAAAACCGGCTGTTCACCCCGCCTGCCGGTCAGACCCCCAGCGCAATGCGCGAGGCCGCGAACTTCCTCAACGCCATGGCCGAGGGGCGCACGCTGGGCGACCTGCGCCGTCACGTGGCCGAGCAGGTCGCCGTCCGCCGCCGCGAGCTTGACGAGGCCGCGCGCGGGCTTGTCGAGAACGGCCTCGCCGTCTGGGAAAACGACAGCGACGCCTGGGAACGGCTGATCGTGCGGGGCACCGCCAACCTGCTGGGCAGCGGCGAGGACGCCGACCTGTCGCGCATCCGCAGCCTGTTTGACGACCTCGAACGCAAGCGCGACATCGCCGAATTCCTCGAACTGACCGAAACCGGCGAGGGCGTGCGCATTTTCATCGGGTCCGAGAACAAGCTTTTCTCACTTTCGGGTTCCTCTCTGGTGGTTTCTCCCTATATGAACGCCGACCGGAAGATCATCGGCGCCGTGGGCGTGATCGGACCGACTCGGCTGAATTACGGCCGCATCGTTCCGATCGTCGACTACACGGCGCAACTTGTCGGACGGCTCCTGTCCGGCGAGCGCAAAGGGTAAGACTGAATGAGCGACATGAAGAAAGACGAGATCGCCGAGGACCAGGCCCAGATCGGCGAGGAAACCCTCGACATCGACCCTGTTCTGGCGGAAATCGAGGCGCTTCGGACCGAGCGCGACGATTTTCGCGACCGGTTCATGCGGGCGCTGGCCGATGCCGAGAACTCGCGCAAACGCGCCGAGAAGGACCGGCAGGAAGCCCAGCAATATGGCGGCTCCAGGCTCGCCCGCGACCTGCTGCCGGTCTACGACAACCTGCGCCGCGCACTCGATTCGGCCGGTGACGAACAGCGCGCCGCTGCCGCCGCCCTGATCGAGGGGGTCGAGCTGACGCTGCGCGAGCTGATCACCGTCTTCACCCGCCACGGGATGGAGCCGATCGTGCCGCAAGTCGGCGACCGCTTCGACCCGCAGAGCCATCAGGCGATGTTCGAGGCCCCGCTGCCCGGCACCAGGGCCGGCGACATCATCCAGGTGATGACCGAAGGCTTCATGCTGCACGACCGCCTGCTGCGCCCGGCGCAGGTCGGGGTCAGTTCGACTCCGAAGTCGTAACTGGGATTTTGGCCTGGCTAGTTCAAGGCGATCGGAAGTAGCCAGGCCAACCCAACGATCGCTAAAAAAACCAGAGCACCCCTCATCAAGGCACGAAGGATACGGCGACGCATGTTGGTGCGTTGCCAGCTATGACGCACTTCATGGGGTTTCGCAGACCTGGGATTCAGATTCAGCCGGTCAATGCGACGACGCTCCCTCCAAGCCCGAAGACGCTCAAACAAGACTTAACTCTCCTGAAAGTCACTAAACGCAATTGAAACCCAAACATGCAAACGGACGCTAGCTTTTCAGTACCCGTTTCAGCTCGTACAAGGCCGACAGCGCCTGCAGCGGTGTCATCTCGTCGGGGTGCAGGGACGCAAGGCGTTCTTCCAGCCTTGACGGGCCCTTCGGCGTGGCCCGCATCGGCGCGGTGGGCGCGGCGCTGAACAGCGGCAGGTCGTCGATCAGCGCATGCTTGCGGGATCCGCCCTCGCGCTCGCCCTTTTCCAGCGCCTCCAGCACAACCTTCGCCCGTTCGACCACGGCCGGCGGCAGGCCGGCCAGCCGGGCGACCTGCACGCCGTAGCTGCGGTCCGCGGCACCCTTGCGGACTTCGTGCAGAAAGATCACCTCGCCGTCCCACTCCTTGACCGCGACGGTCGCATTGGTGACGCCCGCCAGCTTGTCGGCCAGGGCCGTCATCTCATGGTAATGCGTGGCGAACAGCGCCCGGCAGCGGTTCACGTCATGCAGGTGTTCCAGCGTCGCCCAGGCGATCGACAGCCCGTCATAGGTCGCCGTGCCGCGCCCGATCTCGTCCAGGATCACCAGCGCCCGGTCGTCCGCCTGATTGAGGATCGCGGCGGTCTCCACCATCTCGACCATGAAGGTCGACCGCCCCCGCGCCAGATCGTCGGCAGCGCCTACCCGGCTGAAGATCTGGCTGACAAGGCCGACATGCGCCGCGCGCGCCGGAACGAAGGCCCCGGCCTGCGCCAGCAGCGCGATCAGCGCGTTCTGCCGCAGGAAGGTCGACTTGCCCGCCATGTTCGGGCCGGTCAGCAGCCAGATGGCAGGCGGCGGGCCATCCGACAGGGCGCAGTCGTTGGCGATGAAGGGCACGCCCGAGCGCTTCAGCGCCCGCTCGACCACCGGGTGGCGGCCGCCCGTGACCACGAAGGCGTGGCTGTCGTCGACCTGCGGCTCGCACCAGTCCTCGCCCCGCGCCAGATCGGCGAAGGCGGCGGTCAGGTCGATCTCGGCCAGCGCCCGGGCGGTCTGGCCGATGCGCGGGGCCTCGGCCAGAACCGCATCGCAAAGGCCGGAGTAGAGCCGCTTTTCGATCTCGAGCGCGCGGTTCCCGGCGTTGAGAATCCGGGTCTCAAGCTCGCTCAGCGGCACGGTGGTGAAGCGCACCTGATTGGCGGTTGTCTGGCGGTGAATGAAGGTTTCCGACAGGGGCGGCGCCAGCATCCGCGCCGCATGGGTGTCGGTCGTCTCGATGA
>JBJOQI010000318.1:0-11166 GCA_046050045.1 Pseudomonadota bacterium
CCCCGGGACCATCAATCCCGAAGTCGGTCCGCGGCGCAACCGGGTCGCTTGTCGCGACCCCGCCCGGCCGGACCGGGGGATGCCCGGATCAGCCCAGCTTCACGCGGATCATCTGCCAGGAATGCGGCGGCAGGCTTGCCGTCAGATGCCCGTCGCGTACCTCGGCGCCCTTGCCGGCCACCGGCACAACATTGGACTGCGCCGCAAGCGTGTTGGTGGCCCGCAGGTCGCGATGGGTCATCACCTGATGGTCGATCACGCGCGCCTTTGGCCCGAAGCCTTCCAGCGACAAGTCCAGCTGCAGCGCCTCGCCGGGATGACGGTTCACGGCAAAGAAGCTCAGCGTCCCCTCTTCGTCGTTCCTGACCCCGGCGATGTCGATGAAGGGCACGTTGTCGTCATGCTCGCTGTCATAGCCCGCACAGTCGACCGACAGCTGCAGCGCCGTCCCCCGCCCGAAGACCGAGGCGAAGTAATAGGGATAGTAGATCGTCTGCCGCCAGGCCGCCCCGCCCGGCTCGGTCATGATCGGTGCGATCACGTTCACCAGCTGCGCGATACAGGCCATCTTCACGACGTTCGACTTGCGGATGAAGGTGTTCAGGATCAGCCCGACCTGCAGCACGTCCTCGAAGTTGTAGATGTCCTCCAGCAGGCGCGGCGCATGGGGCCAGCCCTTGTTGCCGTCAAGGATTGCCCGGTCCTGCGCATTCGAATGGTACCAGACGTTCCATTCATCGAAGCTGATCGCGACGTCGTGCCTGGACCGCTTGTTGGCCTTCACCAGGTTGATCGTCGATTCGACCGTGGTGATGTAGCGGTCGAGCTTGTGGTTCAGCGTCAGGTAGTTCTGCGTGTCGCCCGTGCGGTTGGCGAAATACATGTGCAGCGAGATGTGGTCGACCGCCTCGTAGCTGTGTTCCAGCACGATCCTTTCCCATTCGGGATAGGTCTTCATGTCCGAGTTCGACGACCCGCAGACCACCAGTTCCAGCGACTTGTCAAAGGCGCGCAGCGTCTTGGCCGTCTCGTTGGCCAGCCGCCCGTATTCCTCGGCAGTCTTGTGGCCGACCTGCCAGGGGCCGTCCATCTCGTTGCCCAGGCACCAGATCCGGCAATCGAAGGGGTCGGCGCGGCCGTTCTTCTTGCGCAGGTCGCCCCAGTAGCTGCCCGTCGGGCCATTGACGTATTCGACGAAGTTGCGCGCCTCGTCCAGCCCGCGCGAGCCGAGGTTGATGGCCAGCATGGGCTTGGTGCCGACGGTATCGCACCAGTCGACGAATTCATGCACCCCAACCTGATTGGCATCCGAGGTATGCCAGGCCAGGTCCAGACGTACCGGGCGGCTGTCCTTCGGGCCGACGCCGTCCTCCCAGTTGTAGGCCGAGACGAAGTTGCCGCCGGGATAGCGCACGTAGGGAATCCGCAGGTCGCGCACCAGATCGGCCACGTCGCCCCGCATCCCGTTCTTGTCTGCGGTCGGATGACCCGGCTCGTAGATGCCGGTATAGATCGCGCGTCCCAGATGCTCGAGAAAGGCGGAATAGATCCGGCTGTCGATCTCTGCGATGGTGAAGTCGCGGTGCGCTGTGACCCTTGCCTTCATTCGGATCGCCCTCCCTGATGCGGTCACCCCTGCGGGCGACATCAATATCTGACTTACCGATATACATCAGAATTTGCGGAATGCGGTCAAGGCTGAATCTGCCGGGCCCCGCCCTAGCGGTCGGTCGTCAGGCGCATAACGATGTCCTGGTCGTAGTTGCCGAAGCCCCGCCCGAAGATGTTCACCCCGCCCGGATGGCGCGCGGCATCCTTCACCGCCACGCGGAACCGGATCGACCGGTGCGTCGACAGGTCAAGGTCCTTCAGCGACACCGGCGACATCTTCAGCCCGTCGATGAAGGTGCCTTCGCTTGTCACCCGCACCGTCTTCAGCTTGCCGTACTGGCTGCCCTTCAGCTTCCACCAGGCCGGCGTATAGACCCCGCGCTGGTCGCCATAGTCGCCGGGGCTGGTCCAGGTCCCGACATCGATCTGGTTGATCGAGAAGGTGATGTCCGACGGCCAGTCTGCCGCCGTTCCCGGCACCTCGGACGACAGCTCCATCGAGAATTCGACCGCGGTAAGAGCCTGATCCATCAGTTTGATATTGTTCGGAAACTGATACTCGACATAGCCGCGCGTGAACCAGATCAGCCCGGCACTCATCCGGCCGGGATCCAGGAAGGTGTCCGGCACGTCGAGCAGCCCCACGATCCCTTCGGTCGAGCACAGCCCGCAGGGCGCGGTGACCTCGCAGCTGGTGTAGAGACCCAGGGGCATCGCCACTTCGATCACATTGGCATTGGCGGTGCGCGGGTCTTTCTTGAACATCACCATCACCTCGTCAAAGAGGGTATGGCACAGCTTCTGGTTGCCCTTGCGCGCCCGCTGCGTCTCGGTCCGGATCAGGCCCGCATCCTCGAGGATCTGCACATTGGCCGAGATCGACGATTGCGGCATCTCCAGCGCCTGGGCGATGGAGTTCACGTTCATCGGCCCCTCGACATGCAGCAGCTTCAGGATCTTGATCCGCACCGGCGAGGCGAAGGCCTTGAGGGTCTCGATCCCCTCTTCGGGGTCCACGATCAGGAAATTGCGGCTCATCCGTCAGGTCCCGGTTGCGTTTTGGCGTGTCTATCAGCATTTCTGGTTCAATCAATGCCGCCCCGGGCGTTGTTCCACGGGAATTCGGATTTGGTGCGCCTCTGCATCGGTTTTGCACGATAGGAACGGATCATGGCTGGTCACGACGAACGCGTGTCGCTGTCGCTCGACGGCGCATGGGACTTCCGGCACGACAGCGGCATCACGGGCACCGCCGCCGTTCCCGGCCCCTGGCAGGCGCAGTTTCCGGCCCTTCGCCACGCCATGGGCCGCGCGACCTATACCCGGCGGTTCGCCGCTCCGGCCATGGCGGCCGACCGGCAGGCCGTGCTCTGCTTCGGTGCCGCCAGCGACCGCGCCGAGGTGCGGCTGAACGGCACCCTTGTCGGCAGCCACGACGGCGGCTGGCTTCCCTTTGAATGCATTGTCCCCGATGGCCTCTTGCGCGCCGACAACCTGATCGAGGTCACCTGCCACCTGCCCGAAGGCTTCGAGGATTTCGCCGAAATCCCGCATGGCAAGCAAAGCTGGTACGGTCCGATCGGCGGCCTGTGGCAGTCGGTCCGGCTCGAGGTCAGGGCACGCAGCCACCTGCGCCACTGCGCCATCCGCTGCACCAACGCGGGCCAGGTTTCGGTCCGGCTCGACGGGCAAGGGCCCGCCGCGCTGACCATCCGCGACCCGGCGGGCAAGGTCGTCGCGCAGACGCAGGCCGACGTCTCCGGCCCGACCGACACGGGCCTGCATGTCGACACACCGGCTCTCTGGTCGCCCGACACCCCTGCGCTGTACAGCCTCGAGGTCGCCCTGCCCGGCGACCGCACCCGGCACAGCTTCGGCTTTCGCGAATTCACCACGCGCAACGGCAAGTTTTTTCTCAATGGCCAGCCTTTCTACATGCGGGCAGCCCTCGATCAGGACTATTACCCCGACACGATCTGCACCCCGCCCTCCGAGGCCTACCTGGAAGACCAGTTCCGCAAGGCGCGTGCGCTCGGGCTGAACATGCTGCGCTGCCACATCAAGGTGCCCGACCCGCGCTACTACGAGGTTGCCGACCGCCTCGGCCTTCTGGTCTGGACCGAAATCCCGAACGTGGCGCAGCTGACCCCTGCCTCGGCCGCGCGCCTCCGTGCGACGATGGAGGGCATCCTCTCCCGTGACGGCAACCACCCCTGCATCGTCATCTGGACGCTCATCAACGAGGACTGGGGCACCCGGTTGTGCGAGGACGCATCGCACCGGGCCTGGCTGGCGCAGACCTATGACTGGCTCAAACAGACCGACCCCGGACGGCTGGTCGTCGACAACTCGCCTTGTCATACGAATTTCCACGTGAAATCAGACATCAACGACTTTCACTATTACCGCTCGATCCCCGAACGGCGCGAGGAATGGGATGCCCTGACCGCCGAATTCGCCGCCGGCGCGGACTGGACCTATTCCCCCTTCGGCGATGCCCAGCGGCGGGGGGACGAACCCCTGGTGGTGTCGGAATTCGGCGTCTGGGGCCTGCCTGACCCCGCCCTGCTGCGGCAGGGGGGCGAGCCCTGGTGGATGGGCACCGGCAGCAGCTGGGGCGACGGCGTGGCCTACCCCCACGGCATCGAAGACCGCTTTGCCGAGCTGCACCTCGACCGTGTCTTCGGCAGCTTTGACGGTTTCATCGGCGCGGCGCAGGGCTACCAGTTCGCCAATCTCAAGTACGAAATCGAATCGATGCGGTCCTATCCCTCGATTCAGGGCTACGTCCTGACCGAATTCACCGATGTTCATTGGGAGTCCAACGGACTTCTGGATATGAACCGCAACCCGCGACGCTTCCATGCCGACTTCGCCCGGCTTAACGCCGACGCGGTGATTCTGCCCGTGATGGACCGATCCGCAATCTGGGCCGGGCAGACCGCAAGGATCGGCCTTTCCCTTGCCAGCGGCGGTGCGGCCCTGCCCCCGGCCGAGATCGAATGGCAGGCCGAGGGCCTGTCGGGGCGGCTCCCGACCCCGGCCGTCGCGCCCCTGGCTGTCGCGGCTCTGCCAGACATCCTGCTTCCCGCAACAGGCCCGGCTCGGATGGTGCGCATCACGCTGCGGCTCCGCTCCGGCGGCCAGACACTCGCCGAAAGCTACGTCGACCTTGCGGTCCATGACAGGCCGGACCCCGCCGGCCTGCCCGCCGTCTCTGCCCCCGCCGAACGGGCCCAGCATCTGCGCGCCCTGGGCTTCAGGGTTGTCGACCGGGACAGGGCAGCGCTTCACATCGTTCACGCCCTTGACGCGGAAGACCTCGCAACCCTTCAGAAAGACGCAAGATTTCTTCTCCTCGCCGATGGTTCAGGCGGCCCGGCGCTGCGAACGGACCCGCCGCGCCGCGAACCGCCCTTCGGCCTTGCTGGGGGTGACACCCCCGGTCTGCCTGCGCGTCCCGATTCGCAGCTTCCCAACATGCAACTGGTCGAGCGGCACGGCACCATCTGGCGCGGCGACTGGATCGCGGGCTTTTCCTGGGTACGCCGCGAAGGCGCCCTGGCACGACTGCCCGGCGGCCCGCTGCTCGATCTGTCCTGGGATCGCGTCGTTCCCCATCACGTGCTGACGGGGTTCCGCACCTGGGAATTCGGTGGCCCCGTCCTTGCGGGAATCGTGGTAGGATGGGTGCACAAACCCGCCGCACTCGTCGCCAGTCGACGGGTCGGGCGGGGCAGCGTCGTGGTCTCGACCTTCCGGCTGTTCAACGACGCCCCTGGCGAAGACCCGGTGGCCACCGCGCTGCTTGCCGCCCTTGCCGAAACCGCCGCATCCCAGCCGGTGGAGGGTGACCTGCACCTGTATTCAGTATCCTGATTGCAGATACATATCTGAAAATCAGTTGACATGCCGCGAGCGTCCTTCTTAGGCTCGCTCCAGGGTCCGGAATGGCAGGCAGAGGAGGTTTGCCACCGGAGACGGCCCCAGGCTGTCGGCCTGCCCGCACCTCGGGCCACTGACCGTATACGGCACCGGGCCACGCGCCCGCTTTGCAGGGAGGAAAGAAGGATGAGAAAGCTGTTAGGTTCCTTGGCTCTGGCCACCGCGCTGGTTGCGCCGGCCGCCTGGGCTGCCGAGACCGTCGTCTGGTGGGACTTCCTCGGCGGCGGCGACGGCGTCCGCATGAAGAAGCTGATCGAGGACTTCAACGCCGCCAACGCGGGCTCGATCGAGATCCAGGCCACGACGCTCGACTGGGGCATTCCCTTCTATTCGAAGGTCCAGACCTCGGCCGCGGTCGGCGAGGGCCCGGACATCATGACCTATCACGCCAGCCGCATTCCGCTGGCCGTCAGCCAGGGCACGCTGAAGGAAATCTCGACCGACGACATGGCGGCCATGGGCCTGTCGGCCGACAGCTTCGCGCCCGCGACCTGGGACGCGGTGAATGTCGATGGCAAGCAGTATGCGGTGCCCTTCGACACCCACCCGATCGTCCTTTACTACAACAAGGACCTGCTCGAGAAATCCGGCCTGATCGGCGCCGATGGCCTACCCGATCTGGCGCAGCTCAACGGGCTCGACAACTTCAACGCAGCGCTCCAGAAGCTCAAGGATGACGGCAACGAATGGGCCATCGCCCAGGTGACGGCAGACGGCAACTTCGCCTTCCGCACCGTCTATTCGCTGCTCTGCCAGCAGGACGGCCAGATCGGCAACGATGGCGACTGGTTCCCCGGCGACAGCGTCGACAAGCTCGCCACCTCGATCGGCGTGATCTCGAACTGGGTCGAAAAGGGCTACAACCCGCCCAAGACCGACTATCCCTCGACCGTCGCGCTGTTCACCAGCGGCAAGTCGCCCTTCATGATCAACGGCGTCTGGGAAGTCCCGACGATGGATGACCTGAACAAGCAGGGCAAGCTGTTCAACTGGGGCGCGATCGAGATCCCGGCGCTGTTCAACCACACCTGCACCTATTCCGACAGTCACGCCTTCGCCATCCCGAACAACACCGGCAAGGAAGCGACCCCTGAAAAGCATGCCGCCGTGCTTTCCGTCATCAAGTTCATGGCCGACAACTCGCTGTTCTGGGCGACGGCGGGCCACGTTCCGGCCAACAAGGCCGTGACCGAGACCGCCGAGTACAAGGCGATGCAGCCGCAGGCGACCTACCAGCCGCTGACCAACAGCGCCGTCTTCGACCCGAAGTCGGTGAACGCGGGTGTCGCCTCGCCGCTGTTCGAGGCCGCCGGCAACGCGATCACGCCCGCCATGAACGGCGAGCTTGATCCGGCCGACGCCGCCGCGCAGATGCAGGGCGACCTCAACGCGCTCTGAGATCGGATCGGCACCCCCTCCCGGGTGCCGGCCAGCCTGCCGGGGCGCGCTCTCCGCCCCGGCAGGTCTTGTCTTCCCCTGATCCTTCGGCCCGCCCACGGCAACAAGGCTTCCCATGCTGCGCAACCGACGCAACGAAATCCTGACCGCCCTTGTGCTGGTCGCGCCATTCCTGGCGATCTACGGCTGGATGTTCCTCTACCCGACGTTCCAGATGGTCTCGATGAGCTTCCAGAAGGCCCCCCTGATCGGCGAGGGCACCTGGGCGGGACTGGCCAATTACAAGAAGATGTTCCGCGACCCGGTCTTCCGCATCGCCGTCTGGAACACCGCCTACTTCGTCATCCTGACCGTCGTGCCCGGCACCATCGTCGCCATGTCGATCGCGCTGATGGTCAGCCGCCTGCGCGGTTGGCTGCAAAGCCTGATCCTGTCGGCCTTCTTCCTGCCATATGTCCTGCCCGTCACCGTCGTCTACGTGATCTGGGACTGGCTCACCAACATGCAGTTCGGGATGCTGCAGGGCGCCATCACCGTCGTCGCGGGCGAACCGGTGAACATCTGGCGCACCCCGGCCGTCTTCATGCCGGGCGTCGCCGCCCTGACCATCTGGTGGACGAACGGCTTCTCGATCCTTCTGTTCCTCGCCGGTCTGCGAAACATTCCCGACGAGCTTTACGAGGCTGCAAGCCTTGATGGCGCTACCCGCTGGCAGAGCTTCTGGCGCATCACTTTCCCGCTGCTCTGGCCGGTGACGGCGCTCTGCCTGACGATCCAGCTGATCCTCCAGCTGAAGATCTTCGATCAGGTCTACCTTTTTGCAACCGGCGGCCAGACCCGCGCGACGATGGTGCTTGTGCAGTACATCTTCGAGCAGGCCTTCCAGAAGAACAACGGCGGCTATTCGGCTACGATTGCGGTCGCCCTCTTCGTGATCGTGCTGGCCTTCTCGATCTTCCAGTATCAGGTCCTGCGCATAAGGGGGCAAAGATGACTTCCCCCTTGCCCACGCCCGTTGCCCCGCCCGGCCGTCATTTCGACTACGGCGCCGTCGCACTGACCATTCTGACCGTAATCGCCGCAATGCTCTGGTTCTTCCCGGTCTACTGGGCGATGGTGACCAGCCTGCGTTTCGACGACCAGACGGTGAAGGACTTCGCGCTTTGGCCGCGCGACCCGACGCTTTCAGCCTTCATCTTCGACATCCGCAACTCCGACCTGCCGATCTGGTATGTCAATTCCACCATCATCTCGGTCAGCGTCACCGTGCTTGTCGTCTTCATGTCGGCCTGCACCGGCTACGCGATCAGCCAGCTTCACTTTCCCGGCCGCAAGGCGCTCTGGTGGATGATCCTTGCCAGCTTCATGGTGCCAGTCACGGCGCTGATCGTGAACCACTTCATCATCATCGCCAAGGCGGGCCTTCTCAACAGCCATCTCGGCGTGATCCTGCCGATGCTGATCGCGCCGGTCACTGTCATCGTCTACAAGCAGTTCTTCGACGGACTGCCGCGCGAATTCCGCGAGGCCGCGGTGATGGACGGCGCGACCGAGCTGCAGCTTCTCTTCCGGGTCTTCCTGCCGATGAACTGGGGTGTGACGACCGCGCTTGCGATCATCACCTTCATCGGGGCCTGGAACTCGTTCCTCTGGCCGTTCCTTGCCGTGCAGGACGAAAAGATGATGACGGTCACCGTGGGCATCACCGCGGTGCAGGATGCCTACGGCGTGGCCTACGCGCGCGTTCTGGCCGGGGCGGTGCTGGCGGGCCTGCCGGTCTGCCTCGCCTACCTGTTCTTCCAGCGCCGGGTCACGCAGGCGATCACTCTGACAGCCGGGATCAAGGGGTAAGACATGGCTTCGGTGGAACTTTCAGCCATCACCAAACGTTTCGGCGCGGTCGAGGTCATCACCGACCTGAACCTGACAGTCGAGGACGGCAGTTTCTGCGCGCTCCTCGGTCCCTCGGGCTGCGGCAAGTCCACCATGCTGCGCATGATCGCCGGGCTTGAATCCGTCAGCGGCGGCCAGATCAGCATCGGCGGGCGCGACGTCACGCATGTCGAGCCCAAGGCGCGCGGCGTGGCCATGGTGTTCCAGAACTATGCGCTCTACCCGCACCTGACGGTTGCCCAGAACATCGCCTTCTCGTTGTCGCTGGCAGGTGAATCCAAGGCCAGGCAGCACGAGGCGGCGCTGGCCGTGGCAAAGACCCTCCAGCTCGACCAGCTGCTCGACCGCAGGCCCGCCCAGCTGTCCGGCGGCCAGCGCCAGCGCGTCGCCATCGGCCGGGCGCTTGTCCGCGATCCGCAGGTCTTCCTGTTCGACGAGCCGCTCTCGAATCTCGATGCGCTTCTGCGCGGGCAGATGCGGCTGGAACTCGCGCGCCTGCACGCCGACCTCAAGCGGACGATGATCTACGTGACCCACGACCAGGTCGAGGCGATGACCCTGGCCGACAAGATCGTCGTGCTCGACCGCGGTCGCATCAGCCAGGCCGGCAGCCCGTGGGAGCTTTACAACAACCCCGCCAACCGCTTCGTTGCAGGCTTCATCGGCTCGCCCGCGATGAACTTCCTCAGGGGCACGGCGACATCGGCCAGCGCCGTCGCGCTGCAGGGCGGTGCTCAGGTTGCCGTAAGCCCGCGCCAGACCGGCAGCGGCCAGCCGGTCGAGCTTGGCATCCGCCCCGACGAAATCCGCGTCAGCGCACCGGGCCAGGGCCAGTTCGACGGCCGCGCGACCATCGTCGAATACCTCGGCAATACCTCGCACGCCTTCGTGGAAAGCAGCGAAGGCCCGATCGTCGTCGAACTGCCGAAAGAGACCAAACTCGAACAGGGGTCTGCAGTCGGCCTGACCATCGACCCCGCCCGCGCCCACCTGTTCGACGACCGGGGCCTCGCGATCCCGCGGGCCTGACAGACAGGAGCAACCGGATGCACTACCGCCGCCTTGGAAAGTCGGGCCTTCAGGTCTCGGCCCTGTCCTACGGGTCATGGGTGACCTTCGCCAAACAGGTGGACGTGGGGGCCGCCAAGGCGATGCTCACGACTGCCTACGACGCGGGGGTGAACTTCTTCGACAATGCCGAAGGCTACGAACAGGGCAAGTCAGAGCTTGTCATGGGTCAGGCGATCCAGGAACTCGGCTGGTCGCGCGACAGTTTCATCGTCTCGTCCAAGGTGTTCTGGGGCGGCGCGAAACCCACCCAGCGCGGGCTTTCCGCCAAGCATGTCACCGATGCGGCCCATGCGGCGCTGAAACGGCTGCGCGTCGACTACCTCGACCTCTATTTCTGCCACCGCCCCGACATCGACACCCCGATCGAGGAAACGGTGCGCGCGATGCACAACCTCGTCCAGCAGGGCAAGGTCATCTACTGGGGCACGTCAGAGTGGTCGGCCCAGCAGATTACCGAGGCGCATCTCGCCTCGGCCCGCTGGGGCCTGACCCCGCCGGTGATGGAACAGCCGCAGTACAACCTGTTCGAACGCCAGAAGGTCGAGGCCGACTACCTGCCGCTTTACGAGATCGGCCTGGGAACGACGATCTGGTCGCCGCTGGCCTCGGGCCTGCTGACGGGCAAGTATTCGGGTGGCGTCGCCCAGGACAGCCGCGCGGCCCTGCCGGGCTACGAATGGCTGAGGGACGAGATCACCTCGCCCGACGGGCAGAAGAAGGTCGAGAAAGCCGCCCGGCTAAGCAAGCTTGCGGCCGAGGCCGGTCTCAGCCTGCCGCACATGGCACTGGCCTGGTGCCTCAGGAACCCCAATGTCTCGACAGTGATCCTCGGGGCCTCGCGGATCTCGCAGCTTCAGGACAACCTCAAGGCCCTTGACGCCCTGCCGAAGCTGACCCCCGACCTGTTGCAGGCCATCGAGGATATCGTCCAGACACGCCCCGCCCCGCCGCGCCGCTACTGACCCCGGGCCCGGATCCAGAGCCGCATCGGGTTCGGGCTGCGGCTGGACCGGATGGGACAAGGCACGGCTGTCAAAGGCACCGCTGACCTTGACCGCAACACCACCCGGCGGGTCGGCGCGGCCAAGGCCATGGCGCAGGCCGACCTCGCCTTGCGCAGCCCTGTCCTGCGCGTTTCCCCGGACAAGGGGGATTGGGTGTCCCGCGCCAAGCCGCGAGGGTCGGGCCGCGGCGCCCTCGGGACGCCGCAACCCGATGGACGGCGCCGGCGCAGGGGCCGCGCCCGAC
>JBJOQI010000319.1:0-3633 GCA_046050045.1 Pseudomonadota bacterium
TCACGACCTTGACCCCACGATGTCCTTCGTGGACCTGAACCGCACCGGCGTCGCGCTGATGGAAATCGTCAGCCGCCCCGACATCCGCGGGCCGGAAGAGGCTGCGGCCTATCTGGCCAAGCTGCGCCAGATCCTGCGCTACCTCGGGACCTGCGACGGCAACATGCAGAACGGCAACATGCGCGCCGACGTGAACGTCTCGGTCTGCCGGCCCGGCACCTACGAGGAATTCCAGCGCACGGGCGACCACAGGGTTCTGGGGACGCGCTGCGAGATCAAGAACATGAACTCGATGCGGTTCATACAGCAGGCCATCGAGTACGAGGCCCGCCGCCAGATCGCCATCGTCGAGGATGGCGGCGCAGTCGTGCAGGAAACCCGGCTTTACGATCCCGACAAGGGCGAGACGCGGTCGATGCGGTCGAAGGAAGAGGCGCACGACTACCGCTACTTCCCCTGCCCCGACCTGCTGCCGCTGGAAATCGAACAGGCCTGGGTCGACGACATTGCGGCATCCATGCCGGAACTGCCCGACGCCAAGAAGGCGCGGTTCGTGACCGACTACGGCATGACCGAATACGATGCAGGCGTGCTGACCGCCGAGGTCGAGAACGCGGGCTTCTTCGAGGACGTGGCCAAGGGCCGCGACGGCAAGCAGGCAGCGAACTGGGTGATCAACGAGCTGTTCGGGCGGCTGAACCGCGAGGGCCTGTCGATTGCCGAAACGCCTGTGTCGGCGGCGCAACTGGGCGGCGTGCTCGACTTGATCGGGTCGGGCCAGATCACCGGCAAGATGGCCAAGGACCTGTTCGAGTTGCTTTGGACCACGGACCGGGGCGCCGATCCGGCGGCGGTCGCCGACCGCGAGGGGATGAAGCAGGTCACCGACCTTGGCGACATCGAAGCCAAGCTCGATGCCCTGATGGCTGCGAACCCCGATCAGGTGGAAAAGGCCAAGGTCAACGCCAAGCTCGCGGGCTGGTTCACCGGTCAGGTGCTGAAAGCGACGGGCGGCAAGGCCAACCCGGCGGCGGTGAACGAGATGGTGGCGCGCAAGCTCGGTCTCTGACGGGCCTTGCCCGCGCGCCACAGGGCCACGCATTTTCGCAGGGCATATCCGGGCGCGCCTTGGTCCGGGCCCCCGAATCCGTCTAGGGTCTTGGCGTTTGAGACGGGCAGGTTCCCCGGGGGCGATTGATGCAGCATTACGAGTACAAGGTCGTTCCGGCACCGACGCGCGGGGAAAAGGCCAAGGGCTACCGGACCGGCGCGGAACGGTTCGCGCATGGCCTGGAAGTGCTGATGAACCGGCTGGGCAGCGAGGGCTGGGAATATGTCCGCGCCGATACCCTGCCGGCCGAGGAACGCACCGGCTTTACCGGACGAACGACCGTCTACCAGCATCTGCTGGTCTTCCGCCGTCCCAAGGCCGAATCCGGCGAAACCGGCAGTGCCGAAGCCGAGATCGAAAAGCGCTTTGCCTTCCCGCGCCTGCGGTTCGGGGCCGATCGTGGAGCGCAGATGCCGCGTCTTGAGCTGACAAAGGCCGAGGGCAAGGCACCGCCACTGGGGCCCGCCACGCAAGCCCTGCCCGACAGCCCGGCGGGCCCGTCCGAGAAGACCTAGAATCGATCCGGGAAAATCCGGCCCCCTGGTCGGGCGGACCGGTCCTGATGACAGTTCCGCGGCTTCGCCGGAACTGTCGACAAACGGGCAATCCAACCCCGGCACCGGGCTTCCACGCCTGTCCGCCATCGCCAGCGCGACCATAATTAAATTATTTCAATACGTTAACCTATCGGAACACCCCGTCGCGCCACCGTTGCGCCTGCAATTTGACACAATCCTGCCAGAATTCGCTTGCCCGCCCCACGGCCCTTCGCCCAGTTTTTCCCTGTGGTGAGGGACCAGGCATGGCTTTTTACGAGTACAAACTTATCCCCGCGGCGACGGGCGAACCTGCATCGCAGGCAATTCCCATCGATTCCCTGACGGAAGAGATCAACCTGCGTGCGATGACGGGCTGGGAGTTCGTCGGAACCGAGGTTGTTTCGCGCCAGCGCCGCAAGTGGATCATCCTGAAGGAATCCGAAGAACTGTGCTGCATGGTCTTCCGGCGCGAGGTGAACGCCCGTGTCGGCACGCCCCGGACCCAGATGCAGATCCTGCGCGCCCGGGCGGAAGAGATCGCGGTGCGCCGTGCCTCGCGCACCGATCTGGTCGCCGCGGTCCGAAACGGCCAGCGCCGCATCCGCGTCCAGGCCCCTGCCGGAGCCGTGCCCTCGCCGACGGACAGCGTGGCGGCCGAGTAGTCAGCCGAGATCGAGCGCCAGCGCGTGGATGCGGCCAAGCACGTCCTCGCCCAGGGCCCGATGCACGGCACGGTGACGTTCGACCCGCGACATGCCTGCCAGGCTGGCTGACCGGATTGTCACCTTGAAGTGGCTTTCGCCCGAGCCATCGTCGCCGGAATGGCCGGCGTGCAGGTGGCTCTGGTTCTCGATCGACAGCGTTTCGGGGGCGAAAGCCGCCTGAAGCCGTGACCGGAGTTCGTCTGTTACGGTCATTTCACGAATGCCCCCCTTACATGCGGCTGGAAAAGCCCTAATCTTGACGACCCGAGTCGACAAGCAAGGGCCGGACAGACAGGCATGACACGCAACGACCCCTTCGGTTTCAACATTTCTGCGGCCTCTGACAAGAAGCGCCGGACGCAGGGGCGGCGTGGCATGTCGGGCGCCATCGAGACCTCGTCGCGTGGCTGTGACCATGCGGGCTGCGACAAGGCCGGCCAGTACCGTGCGCCCAAGTCGCCAGACCACCTCGATGTCTATCTGTGGTTCTGTAAGGACCACGTGCGCGAATACAACCTGCGCTGGAACTTCTTTCAGGGACAGACCGAGGACGAATTCCAGAAGTTCATCGACAAGGACCGCGTCTGGGGCCGCGAGACCAAGCCCTTTGGCAATTCGTCCGAAGACCGGGCCTGGGCACGGCTCGGGATCGAGGACCCGATGGAGGTTCTGGGCGAGAAGGCCACGCAGAACCCCGGGCGGATCGCGTCAGGCCGCAAGCTGCCCCCGACCGAGCGGCGGGCGCTGGAAATCCTCGAGGCCAAGGACAGCTGGACCAAGCCCGAGATCCGCAAGCAGTACAAGAGCCTGGTGAAAGACCTGCACCCCGACATGAACGGCGGCAACCGCGACGACGAGGAGCGGCTGCAAGAGGTCGTCTGGGCCTGGGACCAGATCAAGGACAGCCGGAACTTCAAGGACTGACCGCGCTCGATGCGGTTGCCCGGCGGTGCTATGCGCCGGGCCTGGCCGATTCATCGGCAAAGGGCGGCCACCATTCGGGAAAGCGGTCCTCGGCCGCGCGGTGCCGGGCCGGCAAGACCCAGGGGTCGGGGCGAAGCCAGTTGAAGGGCACGGCGGTCAGGTCCACCTGCGGGTCGATGTAGGGCTGCCAGGGGCGACCGTTCAGCGATTTCTCGATCCTCGCCCGCACGATCACGTCGGGGTAGCCGTCCTTCTGCCAGATCGCCTCGAGCCTGGCGGCAAAGGCGTGGATCAGGTCGGGACGGGTCATCATCGCCTCGGCCTGGCGGTCGGTCAGATGGTCGTCGGGATCGAC
>JBJOQI010000320.1:0-2886 GCA_046050045.1 Pseudomonadota bacterium
AAGCAGCATTTCGAAAAACCTTCCGTCAAGAAGGCCCGCGAAAAGGCCGAGGCTGTCCGGCGTGCCCGGAAACTGGCGCGCAAGAAGGCCCAGCGCGAAGGCGCTCTCTGATTGAGGGTCCGCGAAGGCGCTCTCTGAGCTCCTGTGAACGTCTGGCGGGGAAACCCGCAACGTTGAACCCCCGGGCATCGTCCGGGGGTTTGTCGTTTCTGGGGGGTTAGTCGTTTTCCGGCAAGGCTTTGCCGACCGCCCGCCGCCGCGCTTTCTGAACTTCAGCGCGGCTGCTAAGGGTGGCCCGAGACTTGACAGGATGCCCATGATGCTGCCCCGCCGCGCCCTTCTTCTCGGCCTGACCGCCATGCTCGCGGCCTGCGCAGCCCCGCGCGACCGGTCGCCGTCCGGCCCCGCCGGCCCAGCCGAGGTCAACCGCCTGATCTCGAAATACGCCCGCCTCTACGACGTGCCGGAAAGCCTCGTGCACCGGGTGGTCAAACGCGAAAGCGGCTACAACCCGGCCGCCCGCAACGGCCCCTATTACGGCCTGATGCAGATCCTGCCGCAGACGGCGCAGACCATGGGGTTCCGCGGCAACCCGTCCGACCTGCTCGATGCCGACACCAACCTCCGCTACGGCGTGAAGTACCTGCGCGGCGCCTGGCTGGTCAGCCGGCGCAACCCGGACAAGGCGGTCATGTGGTATTCCAAGGGCTACTACTACGAGGCCAAGCGCCTGGGATTGCTAGAGGAAACCGGCCTGCGCGGCTAAAGCACACCCGCCTCGCCCTCGGGCTCGACCGCGCTGACGCCCGGAACTCCCCGCAGGACTGCAGGGTCCGCATCCGGACCGACGACAACGACCCCCACCGCGTCAAGGACCGAAACGACTTCGATCCCCCTGGCTCGCAGGGCCAGCGCTACCTGTCCGACCAGGCCTGGCACAACAGTGACGACAAGTCGCGGTCCGGCCATCATTCCTCACTCCCGGGGACGAAACGCCAAACCCGGTTCGGATCGGGCCGGGAGGGTTCTCCCCCCGGCCCCGTACGTTCATGTCTGCCGTGTCACTTCTTCGACGCTTTCGCACCCCGTGCAAGCGGCGGGATCGGCGGCTCGGGGAAGGGCGGCACCGGAATCGGCGGGAACCGCGGGATCTTCGGGATGATGACCGGGTCCTTCAGGATCGGGTGGCGGAAGATCGGCCAGTCCACCCAGTGACGGAACCGCGGATAGATCGGAGCCTGCACCAGCCCCGCGCCGACTTGCTCGACCGGCAGGGGCAGAACCTTGGCCGTCGCAGTCAGCTTGTTCCACAGCGCCATGCCGCGCAGCGCCGGGTCGGTGTTGGCGTAGAGCGCCGCGATCCCCGCGACATGCGGCGTCGCCATCGAGGTCCCGCTTTTGTTGCCATGCGTCCCCAGATGCCGCGGAACCGAAGAGAAGGTTCCGACGCCCGGTCCGGCAATGTCGATCGCTCCGTGCGGCGGAAAGGTTCCGATGTTCGAGAATCCGGCCTTCGCCAGCATGTCGTCCACTGCTGCAACCGCCATGATCGACGGGCTGTTGGCTGGCCGCGAAACCGGCTGCGAGTAGCCATTGCCCGCCGCCGCAACGATCAGGCAGCCGCTGTTCAACGCCGCCTGGGCCGCCTGTTCGTAGGCCGCCGAGAAGCTGCCATCCGTGACACGGGCTCCCAGCGACATTGACACGACATGGCAGCCGTTCGCGATCGCCCAGTTGATCCCGCCGAGGATCCAGCCGTCAGCGCCCGACCCGGCATTGGACAGCACCTTTCCCACGTAGATTTCGCTGTTGTAGGCGACGCCATACCGGTCGACGCCGGTTGCCGGCACGGCGGGGCCACAGGCCGTTCCGATGCAATGGGTGCCGTGCGAATGGCCGTCATCCACCGCTTCGCCCGGAACGAAGGACTGCGTGACGATCGTACGCCCGACGAAATCGGGGTGGCCGGTATCCATCCCGGTGTCGAGCACCGCGACGCGGATCCCCGCGCCGCCGTTGCCGCGGGCTCCCCAGAGCACCCCGGGCACCACGTTCGTTGCCCGAAGCCCCCAGGTCGCGCCGATGGCCTCGGCATCGACGTCAAGCGCCCCTGCCGAACCGCCGCCCGCAGCCTCTTCGCCGTACTTTTCGGCGACCGCGTCGATCGCGTCGCGCATGCCTTCGAGATAGCTGCCCATGTCGCCGCTCATGGCATGGACGATCTGTTCGGGCTCGATCGTCCGGCCTTCGTCTTCCAGGGCGGACAGACCGCGCAGCTGGTCGGTTCCGGACGGCTCGACGATCGTGACGCCGATGGCATCAAGGTAGATGCCGTCGGCACCCCGCATGGCCTCGGGACCAACGTCCTGGCCTTCGAAATCGCGGCTCGACGCCACGTTCAGCCCCACCCGGTCCCGCAAGGCGCGAATGGTGGCCGCACCGTCCTTGGCGCCGTCCGTGATGAGGAACCGCCCGGTATACTCGGGCTGCGACGGAATACTTGTGTCGGTGGACATGTCTGGAAACTCCTGTGGAAAAAGACTTTGCAGATGCGCCCCGCAATACGGGGCCCCGTCATGATCTGCCTTTTCCGACTATCGCATAACGCGAGTATTCCGGACTTGACTCTCCCGTTCAGACCGGAATTGCTGTCGTCCTCGACACCGTCTTCAGCGCAAAGCTGGAATGCATCTGCGCCACGCCGGGCAGGCGCGCCAGATACTGCCGGTGGATGCGCGCGAAATCCTCGGTATCCTCGGCCACGACCTTCAAAAGGTAATCCGCCGTCCCGGCCATCAGGTGACATTCGAGGATGTCGGGCACCTTCTTCACCTCGCGCTCGAAGGCATCGAGCAACTCGTCCGCCTGCCCCTGCAGCGTGATCTC
>JBJOQI010000321.1:0-6396 GCA_046050045.1 Pseudomonadota bacterium
CGACTCCCCCGGGATATTTCCGCAAGGAAGATCGGGGGGCCCCGCGCGCATGGGGTCTGCATTTTCGGTCTGCAAGTATCCTCGGGGGGTGCGGGGGGCAGACAGCCCCCCGTCTGCGGGGGCGGGCGATGAGCTTCGTCGAACTGTCGGCCACGTCGAACTTCACCTTCCTGACCGGGGCCTCGCACCCCGAGGAGCTGATGGGCCGCGCGCAGGAGCTGGGGATGGCGGCGCTGGCCATCGCCGACGAGAACTCGGTCGCGGGCATCGTGCGGGCGCATGTGGCAGCGCGCGAGATCGCGCGGGTCGAGGGATCTGCCCCTCGACTGATCCCGGCGGCGCTGCTGCGGCTGGAGTGCGGGATGGTGCTGACGGCGCTGCCGCGCGACCGGGCGGGCTGGGGGCGGCTCTGCCGGCTGCTGTCGCTGGGGCGGCTGCGCGCGCCGAAGGGGGAATGCCGGCTGACGGCGGCCGACCTTGCCGACTGGGCCGGGGGGCTGGAGCTTTTGCTGCATCCCGGTGCGGCGGGGGACGAGGGGTGGGAAGAGCGCGCGCGCGGGCTGCTGCGGCGGATGGCGGAGGGGCAGGTCTCGCTGCTGATGGCGCCGCAGTATGACGGGCAGGACCGGGTGCGGTTCGCAGGGCTGGCGGCGCTGGCCGGGCGGCTGGGGCTGGCCACGGTCGCCTCGGCCCGGCCGCTGATGCATGTCCCGGCGCGGCGGCGGCTGGCCGATGTGCTGACGGCGATCCGCAAGGGCGTGCGGGTCGATGCGCTGGGGCGCGCGGCGCTGGCCAATGCCGAGCAGCACCTGCGCGGCGAGGCCGGGGTGCTGCGGCTGTTCCGGGGCCAAGAGGCGGCGGTGCACCGGTCGGGCGAGATCGCGGCGCGGCTGACATTCTCGCTCGACGAGCTGCGCTATGAATACCCCAGCGAGATCGCGGGCGGCGAGACGCCGGCCGACCGGCTGGCGCGGCTGACCTGGGAGGGGCTGCGCTGGCGCTATCCGCAGGGCGTGCCCGAGCGGGTGCGGAAGCTGGCCGAACACGAGCTGCAACTGATCGCGAAGCTGGGCTACGAGCCCTATTTCCTGACGGTGCGCGACGTGGTGGCCTTTGCGCGGGAGCGCGGCATCCTGTGTCAGGGGCGGGGGTCGGCCGCGAACTCGGTCGTCTGCTACGCGATGGGGGTGACCTCGGTGTCGCCCGAGATCGGCACGATGGTCTTCGAGCGCTTCGTGAGCGAGGCGCGCAACGAGCCGCCCGACATCGACGTGGATTTCGAGCACGAGCGGCGCGAGGAGGTGATCCAGCACATCTACGAGAAATACGGGCGGCACCGGGCGGGGCTTTGCGCCACCGTCATCCACTATCGCGGCAAGCGGGCGGCGCGCGAGGTGGGGCGCGCGATGGGGCTGACCGAGGATACGCTGTCGGCGATGTCCTCGCAGATCTGGGGCTGGGGGTCGGGCACGGTGGGGCCCGAGCGGCTGGCCGAGATCGGGCTTGACCCCGCCGACCCGCGACTGGCGCAGACGCTGGAGCTGATGCAGGAGATCCAGGGCTTTCCGCGGCACCTGAGCCAGCATGTCGGCGGCTTCATCATCACCGAGGGGCGGCTTGACGAGCTGTGCCCGGTCGAGAACGCGACGATGGAGGACCGCACGGTCATTCCCTGGGACAAGGACGACATCGACGCGCTGAAGATCCTGAAGGTCGACATCCTTGCGCTGGGGATGCTGTCCTGCATCCGCAAGGGGTTCGAACTGATCCGGCGGCATCACCGCACCGACTGGACGCTGGCCACCCTGCCGCCCGAGGATCCGGCGGTCTATGACATGCTGTGCAAGGCCGACAGTCTGGGCGTGTTTCAGGTGGAAAGCCGGGCGCAGATGAACTTCCTGCCGCGGATGCGGCCGCGGACGTTCTATGACCTCGTGATCCAGGTGGCGATCATCCGGCCGGGGCCGATCCAGGGCGACATGGTGCATCCCTTCCTGCGCCGGCGGAACGGGCAGGAGAAGGTGCAGTTCCCCTCGGACGAGCTTGGCCGCGTGCTGGGCAAGACGCTGGGGGTGCCGCTGTTTCAGGAACAGGCGATGCAGATCGCCATCATCGGCGCGGGGTTCGATCCGTCCGAGGCCGACCGGCTGCGGCGGTCGCTGGCCACCTTCAAGAAGCATGGCAATGTCAGCGAGTTCCGCGAGCGCTTCATGGAAGGGATGCGCGGGAACGGCTATGACGAGGATTTCTCGGCCCGCTGCTTCGCCCAGATCGAGGGTTTCGGCAGCTATGGCTTCCCCGAAAGCCATGCGGCGAGTTTTGCGCTTCTGGTCTATGCCTCGGCCTGGATGAAGCTGCACCACCCCGGCATCTTTGCCTGCGCGCTGCTGAACAGCCAGCCGATGGGGTTCTATGCGCCCGCCCAGATCGTGCGCGACGCGCGCGAGCACGGGGTCGAGGTGCGCCCGGTCTGCATCAACGCCAGCCACTGGGACAATGTGATGGAACCGGCCACCGGCGGAAAGCTGGCGCTGCGGCTGGGGTTCCGGCAGATCAAGGGCCTGGCCGAGAGCGAGGCCGCCTGGATCGTGGCGGCGCGCGGCAACGGCTACATCGCGGCCGAGGATGTCTGGCGGCGGGCCGGGGTCAGCCCGCGGACGCTGACGATCCTGGCCGAGGCGGATGCCTTTGCGGCGCTGGGCACGGGGCGGCGCGAGGCGCTCTGGGCGGCGCGCGCGATCACCGGTGACACGCCCCTGCCGCTGTTTGCGGGCGACCTTGACGGCGAGGGGATCGTCGAACCGGCGGTCGTGCTGCGGCAGATGTCGGAGGGCGAGCAGGTGGTCGAGGATTATGTCGCCATGCGGCTGACGCTGCGGACACATCCGATGGCGCTCTTGCGGGCGCGGCTGACGCCGGACCCCCGGCGGGCGGTGCCGGCCGGGTAGCGCGGAAACGGGAAAGGGCCGCCCTTGCGGACGGCCCCCCGAGATCTACGGAGATGGGCCAGTTAGGGTGGCGAGGCCGCCACGGCCCAATCAGGGGTTAAAGCCATCGGGGTTGCCCTCAGGCCACGGCCCCCCTGACTGTCCCGACACCTCTCTCCAATATCACTCTAGACACTGGACCACCTCCTTTCATCTGGTTGCCGTTACACGAAGGCTGCCACAGATTTGGTGTGCGTCAAGTTAATTTACGCAACCCTTGTGGTGATGCGCCCGATAAACAGACGAAACGGCACCAACGCCACGATTGCGAGCGCCATTTTTACGCACCAGTCCGCAACGGCGAGCGAAACCCAGAGCGGCGCGACCGGCCCGATGCCCAGAACGGGCAGCATCTCGCCTGCCCAGCTGACGTCGTTGCCGGGTTCGAGGAAGGTCAGGGCCGCGGCGAAGGCGATGGTAAAGAAGACCGTCGTGTCGAGGCTTGCCCCGAACAGGGTCGAGACGAAGGGGGCCTTCCACCAGCTGCCCTGCCGCAGGCGGTTGAAGACCGCAATGTCGAGCAGCTGGGCCGACAGGAAGGCAAGGCCGGACCCCAGGGCGACGCGGAAGGTCACGAGCGGGCCGAACTCGCCCATGATCCGGCTGCCGATCAGGGAACAGACCACCCCCACCACGAAACCGGCCAGCACGACCTTGCGCGCCGCGGCCGGCCCCTGAAAGCGGTTCGTGAGGTCGGTCACGAGAAAGGCGAAGGGGTAGGTGAAGGCCCCAAGGGTCAGCCACTGGCCCCAGAGGTATTGCACGAGAATGTTCGAGGCCACGACGATCGCGGCCATGGCGAGAACGCCGGGCAGAAGGGAACGGGTCATGATGCTTTCCGTTTTGACAAGGTCGCGGAGACTTGGCCCGCCGGACCGCCCGGCAGACAGCCGGTGCCGTTACGCCCCTTGCGGGCCTGGGTCAAGTCACTCGGCCACGCGGAAGTCGGCGATTTCGGTCGACAGGACGGGCAGGCGGTTGTCGTCCGAGACGGTCGTGATGCGGATCGTGCCGGTGCCGTCGCGCCAGACGGCGAGGCCCTCGAGGTTGCCGAAATCGCCCGCGCGGGTTTCCAGCAGCGTCTCTTCGGCGGTGATGACATCGCCCGACAGGGCCAGCCGCACGATGCGACTGCGGAAGCCGACAAGGCCCCAGACATCGCGGAACAGGACATAGAGGCGCCCGTCCGGGCCGAAGTCGGCACCCACGGGCCGCCAGAACCCGTCGTGGCGCAGGCTGAAGGGGACCGACCATTCACCGTTGCGGTAGACATAGACGGGGTGCTGGTTGGGGTTGTTCGCCGGACCCTCTGCGATCAGGTAGATTCCGCCGTCGGGTGCAAGCGCCAGCGCCTCGGGACCGTTGTTGTCGGCGAGCGGCGGCAGGTGCAGGCCGTAGCTCAGAATCTGGCCCGGCTGGCCATCGTCGGGGTAGAAGGACAGCTGGTGCGGGCCTTCGAAGCTGACGTAGTACGAGGTGCCCGGGCCGATGGCGAGGCCCTCGGCATCGCGCACATGTCTGGCAAGCGGCTCGCCCGCATCGCCCAGCAGCGTGTGGAACGGCTCCGCCTCGGCTGCGGTAACGACGCCGGCCGCATCCCGCTCCAGCCGTCCGGTTGCGGTGAAGCCGTAGTCGGTCACGACCCGGAAGGCGGTTCCCCCGGCATCAAGGTCGATCGACGACAGGCCGCCAAAGGCGGGGTCGGACGAGGTCCAGAAGTAGCGCCCGAGGGACACCGCCTGCGGCCCGGCACAGGCGGGCATTGCCGCAAGGGCGACAAGCAGGGCGGTGGCCGGGCCTATTCCAGTACGGCCGCGCATGTCTTCGGCAGGTCCGCCAAGGTGAATTCGCGCGCTGTCTTCTCGCGCGGTTCCTTGGGCTTCTTGGGCGGGTTCTTCAGCTCTTCCAGATAGGTCGTCACCCACCAGTTCAGCGTCTCGTCGCAGCCGTCGCCCCCGTTCGACAATTCGCTGACCGAGGGCTTCTGCGTTTCGCAGCCGGTGCTGCCCCTGGGGCACTTCAGCCGGACATGGAAATGCGAGTCGTGGCCATAGAGCGGGCGGATCTTCTGCAGCCACTTCTTGTCGGCCGCGGTCGCATCCTTGCACATCGCGATCTTGGCGGGCGGCGTGATGAAGATGCGGTCGACGCGGGGGTCCAGGGCCGCGGCCTTCAGCAGCGCGGCGTGGGCGGGCGTCCATTCCGGGGTGACGTTCTTCTGGTCGGCCGTCCTGACCGAGGGCGAGCCGATCTCTTCCCGGTCGGCGCGCGACAGATCGAGCCGGCTCGGCCTCAGCAGCCAGATATCGGCATCGAGCCCGATCTGGTGGCTGGCATGGCCGGAGGTCATCGGGCCGCCGCGCGGCTGGCTCATGTCGCCGATGTAAAGGCCCGGCCAGCCGATCTTCGTCGCCTGCGCCGAGAGATCCTGCAGGAAGCTGACCAGCTCGGGATGACCCCAGTTGCGGTTCCGGCTGAGCCGCATGGCCTGCCAGGTCGGCCCGGTTTCCGGCAACTGCGCAAATCCGTCGCCACAGCCGCGGGCGTAGGAGCCGATCGACCGCGACGGCCGGTCCGACGCCGCGGTCATCGCCCCGAACAGGTCCTTGGCCAGCGGCGCTGCCTGGGCCGGGACCGCCGCAAGCGACAGGATCAGGGCAGTAGCCAGCCCCTTCATGCCCCGCGCTCCCCCATCGGCTTCACCCATCTGAGGATCACCATGCCCACCAGGAACAGCGCGATCAGCGGGATCGCGATGCCGAGGCGCTGGCTGCCGCTGATCGTGGTGAAGACGGCAATCGAGAAGGGCGCGATGAAGGCGGTGGCCTTGCCCGACAGCGCGTACAGCCCGAAGGCCTCGGTCGATTTCGCCTCGGTGGTGTGGAAGACCATCATCGTCCGGCTGGCCGATTGCAGCGTGCCGCCCGCCGCGCCGATCAGGATACCGCAGCCGTAGAAGATGTAGTCCGGCCAGGGCGAGCCTTCCGCGAAGGGCAGGCCGTAGAAGGCGGCCCGCGACATGCCCGCGATGACGAAGCAGACCGCGATCAGCACCCACATCGAGATGTTGATCAGGGGTTTCGGCCCCCGCGCGCTGTCATACTTGCCGCCGATCCAGGAAAACAGCGCCGCCGAGATTGCGCCGACGATGCCGAAGACCCCGATCTTGATGACGCTCCACCCCAGCACGCCCGAGGCATAGACCCCGCCAAAGGCGTAAAGCGCGTTCAGAGCATCGCGGTAGAACATCGACGACAGCAGGTGCGCGGTCAGGCTGGTGCGGTCCTTCAGCGAGCCAAGCAGCCGCCACAGGCCGGCCAGCGCCTGCCCCAGCGTCTCGCGCGCGCCGCGCAGGGCGGGCTCTTTCACCCAGAGGAAGAAGGGCACCATGAAGACCGCATACCAGATC
>JBJOQI010000322.1:0-5392 GCA_046050045.1 Pseudomonadota bacterium
GGGGCGCTCCGAATCCGGAATCCCGGCATCGACGCAGCCCGCCAGACCCAGCAAGAGGATGAACCCCGCCCGCATCACTCCGCCGCCACCGCCGAGACACGGCCCGTCCGCTTGGCCTTGATCCGGTCCTCGATCTCGTCGCGGAACTGGCGGATCAGGCCCTGGATCGGCCAGGCCGCCGCGTCGCCCAGGGCGCAGATCGTGTGGCCCTCGACCTGCTTGGTGACGGACAGCAGCATGTCGATCTCCTCGACCTCCGCCTCGCCCTTCACCAGCCGGTCCATGACGCGCATCATCCAGCCCGTGCCCTCGCGACAGGGCGTGCACTGGCCGCAGCTTTCATGCTTGTAGAACTTCGACAGCCGCCAGATCGCCTTGATGACGTCGGTCGACTGGTCCATCACGATGACCGCCGCGGTGCCCAGACCCGACCGCTGCTCGCGCAGCCAGTCGAAGTCCATGATCGCGTCCTCCATCTGCTCGGCGCGCAGCATCGGCACCGAGGACCCGCCCGGGATCACGGCCTTGAGGTTCTTCCACCCGCCGCGGATGCCGCCGCAATGCTTGTCGATCAGCTCCCTGAACGGGATCGACATCGCCTCTTCCACCACGCAGGGGTTGTTCACGTGGCCCGAGATCCCGAAGATCTTGGTGCCCACGTTGTTCGGCCGGCCAAAGGACGAAAACCACTCCGGCCCGCGCCGCAGGATGGTCGGCACCACCGCGATCGACTCCACGTTGTTCACCGTGGTCGGGCAGCCGTACAGCCCCGACCCCGCCGGGAACGGCGGCTTCATCCGCGGCATCCCCTTCTTGCCTTCAAGGCTTTCCAGCAGCGCGGTTTCCTCGCCGCAGATGTAGGCCCCGGCCCCGTGGTGCAGGTAGAGGTCATAGTCATAGCCCGACCCGCAGGCATTCTTGCCCAGGAAGCCGGCCTCGTAGGCCTCGTCGATGGCGATCTGCAACGCCTCGCGCTCGCGGATGTACTCGCCGCGGATGTAGATATAGCCCGCCGCCGCCCCCATGGCGAAGCCCGCGATCAGGCAGCCCTCGACCAGCGTATGCGGGTCGTGGCGCATGATCTCGCGGTCCTTGCAGGTGCCGGGCTCGGATTCGTCGGCGTTCACCACCAGGTAGGACGGGCGGCCATCCGACTGCTTGGGCATGAACGACCACTTGAGGCCCGTGGGAAAGCCCGCGCCGCCCCGGCCGCGCAGGCCAGACGCCTTCACCTTTTCCACGATGGCATCGCGCCCCAGCGCCAGAATGGCCTTGGTGCCGTCCCAGTGGCCGCGCTTCATGGCGCCCTTCAGGCTGCGGTCGTGCATCCCGTAGAGGTTGGTGAAGATCCGGTCCTTGTCACTCAGCATGGGTAGTCCCTCATTTCGACGACGACGACTGCCGCCGCCAGATGCGCCAGGTCACGACCAGCGCCCAAAAGAATGCGGCCAGCGCCGCAAGATCGAACAGGATGGCGTAGTTCTGGTGCAGGCCCAGCTTCGGCCCCGCCCAGTTCCCCGCCAGCCACAACAGCATCGTCACGGCGATCACGACCGCCACGACCCGGCCCTGACGCGCCTCGGCCCGATGTCCTGCTTCGGGACGCCCGGTCATGCCCGCCTCCCCTCGGCCTGGCCAAGCGCCAGCGCGCGGGCCTGCTTGACCCAGCCGTCGCGCGTGATCCGCCCGCGAAAACCTTCCAGCTGGCCGTCTATTTCGGCGATGTCGCGCGCCTTCCAGGCAGCGATCTGGTCATAATGCCAGATGCCGAGGCTGTTCAGCAGCGCCTCGAGCTTCGGGCCGATGCCGCGGATCACCTTCAGGTCGTCGGCGCGGCCGCCGCGCGGGGTGGCCAGACGTTCGGGCCCCGCCTGCACCTTCGTTGCCGCGTGGGTGCGCGCCACTACTGCGTCCAGTCCGCCCGCTATGCCCGGCCCGCCCGCAAGTTCCGGCGCAGGCACCGAATGCGGGCGCGAGGGGATGTGCCGCGCCGCCCGCACCCGTTCCTGCGGCGGCACCGGCCGGGTGATCGGCAGCGGATCGACCGCCACCTCGGCCATGGCCCGGACCTCGGGCTGTGCCCGGGGCAGCGGCCCGCCAGCGTCCACCGCGGGCTGCGGGGCCGCAGCCTCGGCGCGGCGGGCCGCATCCATCGGGCCAAGGACGAAGATCGCGATCAACAGGCTCCACAGCCCGAAGGCCACCGCAAGCCCCACGAGCGCAGCGCGCGTGGCCCCGAAGCCGGGCGTCACGAAGGCCGCACCAAAAGCCAGCGCCCCGCCAAGCACAGCCGCCGCCCCGGCCATCCGCCGGAACGACTGCTCTGCCTTGCTGGGGCGCGCCTGCTCCATGCCGTCAGGCCTTCCCCGCCGCAAAGTCGCGGGCCTGGGCCACCCATTCGTCGCGCGTCACGCGGCCCTTGAAGCCTTCGAGGTTGTCATCGACCCAGGCCACCTCGGCCGCGGTCCAGCCCGCGATCTGGTCGAAGTGGAAATAGCCAAGGCTGTGCAGCAGCGCCTCGAGCTTCGGGCCGACACCCTTGATCAGCTTCAGGTCATCGGGCTTGCCGCCGCGCGCCGCGCTCAGCCCCTGCGGCTTTGCCGGGGCAGCGGGGGCCATCGGGGCAACCGGAGCCGGCGCAACCGCGACCGGTGCAGGTGGTGCCGCCGGCGCCGGGGCCGGTGCGGGTGCCGGGGTATGCTGAACCGGTGCCGCAGGCGCGTGATGCGCCACTGCATCATCGCCGCCCCGGATCAGCTGCAGGATCGCCCAGACAATTGCGGCGACGATCAGGCCCGCGATCACCGCGCGCCAGAGATGGCCCCAGAGGGCGAGGTAAAGGATCAGCGCCACCAGCCCCGCGCAGAGCGCAAAGACCAGTTTCTGCGTTTTCGCGTCAGTCGATTGATTGCCAGCCATCCGGCCTATCTCCCTTGTTCACGGCCCGCTTCGGGGTTCTGTCTTGCCAACATCACGCCCTGCCCGATCCGGAACTCGCCTGTCGCCCTTTCGCCTCAGCTTTTCTTCTTTGCCAGTGCCTTGGCCTGCTTGACCCATTCGTCGCGGGTCACGCGGCCCTTGAAGCCTTCCAGATTGTCGTCGACCCAGGCCACCTCGGCCTTGGTCCATGCCGCGATCTGGTCGAAGTGGAAGTAGCCCAGCTTGTGCAGCAGCTTCTCCAGCACCGGACCGACCCCGACGATCACCTTCAGGTCATCGGCCTTGCCGTCACGCGCGGCGGCCAGCCCCTCGGGCTTCGCGGCCTTGGCCGGTCTGGCGGCGGGTGCCGCAGGCTCTGCTTTCTTGGCGGCAGGCTTGGCAGCAGCCTTCGGGGCAGCTTTCGCCGGGGCCTTGACCGCCACGCCCAGCCAGGGCGTCGTCAGCGGCACTTCCGTCCCGTCGATGCGCTTGATCGTATCCCCGATGTCGACCGCCAGCTGCGCACTCGCGTTGTACTGGGTGCGCCCGCTTTCGAACTCGGTCAGGCTGGTCAGCCCCCCGGCAGGCTCGGACGCATAGCGCCCGTTCTGGGGCCCCGGCACCGCCACCTTGCCCTTGGCCATGTCGTCGAGGATTTCCTCAAGCCGCGCGGGCGTCAGGTCCTCGTAATAATCCTTGCCGATCTGGGCCATGGGCGCATTGGTGCAGGCCCCCATGCACTCGACCTCTTCCCAGCTGAACTTGCCGTCCGCCGACAGCTCGTGCGCATGGCCCGCGATCCGCTTCTTGCAGACATGGATCAGGTCTTCCGCGCCCATGATCATGCACGAGGTCGTGCCGCAGACCTGCACATGCGCGACCGACCCGGTCGGCTGCAGCTGGAACATGAAGTAGAAGGTCGCAACCTCGAGCGCGCGGATATAGGCCATCGACAGCATGCCCGCGACGTATTCGATCGCCGGGCGGCTCAGCCACCCCTCCTGCTCCTGCGCGCGCCACAGCAGCGGGATGATGGCGCTGGCCTGACGGCCCGCCGGATACTTGCTGATCTGCCCCCTGGCCCAGGCCAGGTTCGCGGGCGTGAATTCGAACGACGCAGGCTGGTCGTGATAGAGACGGCGGAGCATCAGCGGTCAACTTCCCCGAAAACGATATCCATGGTCCCGATGATCGCGGAGACATCCGCAAGCTGGTGGCCCCTGGCCATCCAGTCGATCGAGGCGAGGTGCGGGTAGCCCGGCGCGCGCAGCTTGGCGCGGTAGGGCTTGTTCGTGCCGTCGGCCACCAGATAGACGCCGAACTCGCCCTTCGGTGCCTCGACGGCGGCATAGACTTCGCCCGCCGGGACGTGGAAGCCCTCGGTATACAGCTTGAAGTGGTGGATGAGGGATTCCATCGACCGCTTCATGTCGCCACGGCTCGGCGGCGTGATCTTGCCGCGCGCCAGGATGTCGCCCTTGCCCGCAGGCTCGCGCAGCTTGGCAAGCGCCTGATGGATGATCTTGGTCGATTCCCGCATCTCGGCCATCCGGCAGAGGTAGCGGTCATAGCAGTCGCCGTTCTTGCCGACGGGCACCATGAAGTCGAACTCGTCGTAGCACTCATAGGGCTGGGCGCGGCGCAGGTCCCAGGCCATGCCCGACCCGCGCACCATCACGCCCGAATAGCCCCAGCGCAGGGCGTCGTCCTCGGTCACGATGCCGATCAGGGCATTGCGCTGCTTGAAGATGCGGTTTTCGGTCAGCAGCCCCTCAAGGTCATCCAGCACCCTGGGGAAATGGTCGGCCCAGGCCTCGATATCGTCGAGCAGCGCAGGCGGCAGGTCCTGATGCACGCCGCCGGGCCGGAAATAGGCCGCGTGCAGCCGCGCGCCGCAGGCCCGCTCGTAGAACACCATCAGCTTTTCGCGTTCCTCGAACCCCCAGAGCGGCGGGGTCAGCGCGCCCACGTCCATCGCCTGCGTGGTGACGTTCAGGAGGTGGTTCAGGATGCGGCCGATTTCGGAATAAAGCACGCGGATCAGGCTGGCGCGGCGCGGCACCGGGGTGCCGGTCAGCCGCTCGATCGCCAGGCACCAGGCATGTTCCTGGTTCATCGGCGCCACATAGTCCAGCCGGTCGAAATAGGGCAGGTTCTGCAGGTAGGTCCGGCTTTCCATCAGCTTCTCGGTGCCGCGGTGCAACAGCCCGATATGCGGGTCGCAGCGTTCCACGATCTCGCCGTCAAGCTCCAGCACCAGGCGAAGCACGCCATGCGCCGCAGGGTGCTGCGGGCCGAAGTTGATGTTGAAGTTGCGGATCTTCTGCTCGCCCGTCTCGAAGTCGGACGAGCCGTCGTCGTAGGTGTTCCTGCGGATGTCGCCGTCCATCATTTCGCGGCCTCCCGGCTAGATGAGCCCAAGACCGGATTCCCAAATGCACCCGAAATCAGGTCGTTACAGAATGCAGGCACA
>JBJOQI010000323.1:0-2537 GCA_046050045.1 Pseudomonadota bacterium
CACGACTGGGTGCAGGCTGCCAACATGCTGGAAGATGCCCTGACGGTGGTCAATACCACCTCGCTCGGCATGGTCGGCAAGGCCGAGTTCCGTGTACCGCTCGACGCCCTCTCGCCGCGCGCCGTCGTCTCGGATCTTGTCTATACGCCCCTCAGGACGCGGCTTCTGGAAGAGGCGGCGGCGATCGGCTGCGTTGCCGTCGACGGGCTCGGCATGCTGCTGCACCAGGCTGCACCGGCCTTCGAGCGCTGGTTCGGCGTCCGGCCCGAGGTCGACCAGGCGACACGCGACGCGGTGCTGGCGGGATGACAGGGGCCTTCCGGCTGGGGCTTACCGGGTCGGTCGGGATGGGAAAATCGACCACCGCCGCCATGTTCCGCGCGGCCGGCGTGCCGGTCTGGGACGCTGACGCCTGTGTTCATCGTCTCTATGCGCCGGGCGGGGCCGCCGTTGCCCCGGTCGGCGCGGCCTTTCCCGCCGCACTGGTCGACGGCGCCATTGACCGGGCCCGTCTGCGCGAGGCGCTTCTGGGCGATGCCGCCGCCTTCGCCCGTCTGGAATCCATCGTCCATCCGCTGGTCGCCGCCGACCGGGCCGGGTTCCTGCGCCGCGCCGATGCCGAGGGGCAGGACATTGTCCTGCTCGACATTCCGCTTCTGTACGAGACAGGGGCCGAGAGTGACCTCGACGGCGTGGCCGTCGTCTCGGTCGACCGGCAGACCCAGGCGGCGCGGGTGCTGGCCCGGCCCGGCATGACCGAGGACGCCCTTCAGGCCATCCTAGCGCGGCAAATGAGGGACGCGGAAAAGCGGAAACGGGCCGACTGGGTCATCGACACCACGACGCTCGAGGGCGCGCGGGCACAGGTCGCAGCGATCCTGTCGCAGATCAGGCAAGGAAGGGCAGGCAGAGGTGCGTGAGATCGTCCTGGATACCGAGACCACGGGATTCGAGCCCTCGGAAGGCCACCGGATCGTCGAGATCGGGGCCATCGAGCTGTTCAACCACGTGCCCACCGGGCGGAACTATCACCAGTACATCAACCCCGAACGCAGCATGCCCCCGGAAGCTTTCGAGGTTCACGGGCTCGGCGACGATTTCCTGCGCGACAAGCCGGTCTTCCGCGACATCGCCCGCGCCTTCCTGGAGTTCATCGGCGAGGACAGCCGGCTGGTGATCCACAACGCCGGCTTCGACATGAAGTTCCTGAACGCCGAGCTTCGGGCGCAAGGATTCCCGCTGATCGAGATGGCGCGCGCTCTCGATACCGTCGCCCTTGCGCGGCGCAGGTTTCCCGGATCGCCGGCCTCGCTCGACGCACTCTGCCGCCGCTTCGGCGTCGACAATTCCGGCCGCGAGAAGCACGGCGCGCTGCTCGACAGCGAGCTGCTGGCCGAGGTCTATCTTGAACTGATCGGCGGACGGCAGCCCGACCTGACGCTGACCGTGACCACGGCGGTCGCTGCCCGCGCTGACCAGGGCGGCCCCTGGCGACCGGGGCCGCGCCCGGCCCCGCTTGCGCCACGGCTCACCGAGAGCGAGGCCGAAGCGCACCGGAAGTTTGTCGAGTCGCTTGGCCCCGCGTCGATCTGGGCGCAGCAGGGCTAGCCGCCGCGGGCGGCCAGCACGACGCCCACCGTCCGCAGCAGGATCGAGACATCCGTACGCAGGCTCAGCGTCTCGGCATAGTCGTGATCGGCCAGGGCGCGTTCGCCAAAGCCCGCGGTATTGCGCGGCCCGATCTGCCAGAGACCGGTGATGCCGGGCCGCATCCGGTAATAGGCCACGTCGCGTCGCCCGCCGAGGTAGAGCGGCGCCTGTTCGGGCGTGAAGGGTCTGGGGCCCACCAGGCTCATCTCGCCGCGCAGCACATTCCAGAATTGCGGCAGTTCGTCGAGGCTGGTGCGGCGCAGGAAGCGCCCCACCGCGGTGATGCGCGGGTCGCCCGACAGCTTCTGGAACCGGGCCCATTCTGCGGCCCGCACCGGATCGGTGGCGAGGATCTGCTGCAGGGCCACCTCGGCGTCGTCGACCATCGTGCGGAACTTCCAGCAGCGGAACAGGCGGCCGTTCCGGCCGACACGCCACTGCGCGTAGAAGACCTTGCCACCGGCCAGCCGCAGTGCCAGCGCGATCACCGCCACGGCCGCAAGCAGGACGGGCAGGGCGGTCAGCAGCATGGCAAGGTCAAGCGCCCGTTTCCCCGCAACCGGATAGAGAGGGGCCGGGCCGGACCGGACAAGGTCGGCCTGAAAGTCGCGGATCGGAGCGGTCATCTTGGTTCTGCCAGACGTGAAGCGCCGGGACAGTCACCCGACTGGCCCGACGCTAGGGACGCATGGTTATCAAAGGCTTAAGGAATCCTTGCCTCACCCGAAGCAGGATTTGTCAGACGTAGCGGTTCCACAGGTTCTCGAGCCGCTCCTGCCGACCGGATTTCGGCTGCGGATTGACATTGTCCTTCAGGACCCGCGCCGCGATCGCGTCGAGGCTGCTGCCGTCCAGCATCGCGCGGTTCCCGGCCGTGTCCCATCCGG
>JBJOQI010000324.1:0-19424 GCA_046050045.1 Pseudomonadota bacterium
TTCCTTGGCCCGCTGCGCGCCGCCGCCGACGCGGGAACGCCGCTTGGCCAGCTTCTGCAACCCGATGGCATCCACCCCTCGGCGCAAGGCGTCGCGCTGATCGTCGAGGCGATCGGCCCGAAGGTCGAGGCCCTGCTTGGTCAGGCAGCGGCGCGGACGACACCCTAGCCGGTGCCCGCCCTGCAGGCGAACCGAACGATCTCGAAAGAAGAGGCCCTCCCCCGCCGTGCGGGGAAGGGCCGATGCTGTCCCTGACCTGACGATCAGTCGTACAGGACCGCCGCGATCTGCGGGTCGGCCATGTTGGTCTTGTCGTACCAGTAATAGCCGGTATCCATGATCTTGGGCAGTTCCTCGCCCTTGATCGCCTTGGCAAGGCTGTCGACGACGCACTGGCCGATGCCGACCGGGTTCTGGGTGATCGAACCCAGCAGGGTGCCGTCCATGATGGCATCCTTCTGGGTCTTGCCCGAGTCGTAGCCGATGCCGACGATCTTGGCGCCGGTTTCCTTCATCGCCACGGCCAGACCGATCGCCGCGCCTTCGTTCGAGGCGAAGATGCCGACGAGGTCGGGGTTCGCCTGCAGCACGGCCTTGATGTCCTCGGCGGCCTTCAGCGCGTCGTTGGCATAGGTGACCGAGACGACCTCGATGTCGGGATACTTCTCGGCGATCCGGTTCAGGAAGCCGTCGCGGCGGCCGATGCCGGTGGCCGAGGTCTGGTCGTGGATCGCGGCCGCGATCTTGCCCTTGCCGCCGATGGCTTCGGCCATCTTGTCCGCCGCGGCGCCGGCCGCGTTGACGTTGTCGGTGGTGCAGGTGGTCAGCGGCAGGTCGCTGTCCACGCCCGAGTCGAAGGCGACGATCGGGATGCCCGCGTCGGCGGCCTTCTGCAGCGCGGGAACCTGCGCCTGGCTGTCAAGCGCCGCAAAGCCGATGCCCTGCGGGTTCTTGGCGATGGCGGCGTTCAGGATGTCGGTCTGCTTGTCGATCTCGGCCTCGGTGTTCGGGCCTTCGAAGGTGATCGTCACGCCATTGCGGGCGGCGGCCTCTTCGGCACCGGCCTTCACGGCCTGCCAGAACTGGTGGCTGAAGCCCTTGGCGATGATCGGGAAGTAGACATCCTGGGCAAAGGCGCTGCCCGAGAATGCGGCGGTTCCCAGAAGGACCGCTGCAAATACGTGTTTCCTCATTCCTCACTCCCTTGGTTGGTCGTCCTTGCCGCATTGGGCCGCGGCGGCCATGCCGGACCGGCCCCCGCTCACCGGGGCCGGTCGGAATTCCTCTGACTTATGATTTCTTGCGCAACAGCAGGTCGACCAGCACCGCGACGATGATGATCACGCCGGTGACGACGATCTTCCATTCCTCCTGCACGCCCATCACGCGCAGCCCGTTGGTCAGGACCGACATGATGAAGGCGCCGATGATGGTGCCAAGGATCGTGCCGCGCCCGCCCGCAAGCGATGTGCCCCCGATCACCACGGCGGCGATGGCATCAAGTTCGTAGCCCAGCCCCAGCGCCGGCTGCGCCGAGTTCAGCCGCGACGAGATCAGAAGCCCCGCCACCCCGCAGATCAGGCCCGAGGTCGTGTAGGTCATGATCTTCCAGAAATCGACGTTCAGCCCCGACAGCCGCGCCGCCTCCTCGTTGCTGCCGAGCGCAAAGACATAGCGGCCGAACAGCGTGCGGTTCAGCACGAAGGCCGCAACCAGCGCCACGCCGAACATGACGAACACGCCGTTCGGGATGTCGAGACCGGGGATCACGTTGGTGATCGAGCTTTCCGCCGAGATCAGCTGATAGCTCGGCGTGTCGTTGAAGTAGATGGGCTTTGCGCCCGAGAACACCAGCGCCAGCCCGCGCGCGATCTGCATCATGCCAAGCGTCGCGATGAACGGCGGGATCTTCAGCTTGGCGACGACAAAGCCCGACACCGCCCCCATGACCGCGCCCGCCCCCATCGCCGCGGCAATCCCGAAGAACAGCGGCATCCCGAGGTTGGTCAGCACGATGCCCGCGGCCACCGCGGTCAGGGTCATCATCGTGCCCACGGCAAGGTCGATCCCGCCCGAGATGATGACAAAGGTCACCGCCACGCCCAGCACGCCGTTCACGGCGGTCGCCTGCATGATGTTGACCATGTTGTTCCAGGCCGCGAAGTTGTTCGCGAAGACCGAGAAGAAGCCGAGCAGCGCCAGAAGCACCGCGAAGGCCACCAGCTTCTGCAGGGCGGCAATCGTGACGAAGCCCTGCCTTGCGCCTTCGGTCGGGTTGGCCGTGATCTGGGTCATGTCCTGTTCTTCCTTCGGTCAGGCCGCCGCGCCCTGGCGCTGGGTGGCAAGCGTCATGATGGATTCCTGCGTGGCCGTGCGGCCGTCGAGCTCTCCGGTGATCCGGCCCTCGCTCATCACCACGATGCGGTGCGACAGGCGCAGCACTTCGGGCAGTTCCGACGAGATCACGACGATCGCCTTGCCCTCGGCCGCCAGCCCCTGCAGCAGCTTGTAGATCTCGGCCTTGGCACCCACGTCGATGCCCCGGGTCGGCTCGTCAAAGAACAGGATGTCACAGTCGCGCAGCAGCCATTTCGAGATGACGACCTTCTGCTGGTTGCCCCCCGACAGAAGCCGCGTTTCCTGATCGACCGAGGGTGTCTTGACGGCCAGCAGCTTCACATAGTCTGCCGCTGTCTTTCGCAACTCGCCGTCCCGCATCAGCAGGCCCCCGGTCGCAAAGCGCGGCCAGGACGCCATCGTGACGTTGTCGCGTACCGACATCGGCGTGACGAGGCCGAAATGCTTCCGGTCCTCGCTGAGATAGGCAATGCCCGCGCGGACCGCGTCTTCCGGGGTGCGGATGGTGACCTTGCGGCCATGCACCGCGATCTCGCCGCTGTCGATGGGATCGGCTCCGAAGATCGCGCGGGCCACCTCGGTGCGCCCCGCCCCCATCAGCCCTGCAAAACCCAGGATCTCGCCCTTGCGGACCATGAAGCTGACATCGCGGATCGCCTTGCCGCGGTTCAGCCCGGTGACCCGCAGGGCCTCTTCGTCGGAATGCCTGCCCTCGGCGCGCGCGGCATCGGCCAGTTCGCGCCCCACCATCAGCGAGATGATCGTCGCCATCGAGGTCTCGGCCGCCGGCAGCGTCTGGATGTACTGCCCGTCACGCATCACCGTCACGCGGTCGGCGATCTTCTTCACCTCGTCCATCTTGTGCGTGATGTAGACCACGCCCACCCCGTTCGCCCGCAGGTCGGCGATGACGCTGAACAGATGCTCGACCTCGACCTCGTTCAGCGCCGAGGTCGGTTCGTCCATGATCAGGACGCGAGAGTTGAAGGACAGCGCCTTGGCGATCTCGACCAGCTGCTGGCGCGCGACGGTCAGGGTTCCGACCTCGGCCCTGGGGTCGATGTTCACCTTCATCCGGGCAAACAGCTTCGCCGCATCGGCGTTCATCCGGCTTTCATCGACCAGCATGCCGAAACCGCGCCGCGGCTCGCGTCCGATGAAGATGTTCTGCGCCACCGTCAGGTGGTTCATCAGGAACAGCTCCTGGTGAATGATGCTGATGCCCAGGTCCTGCGCCGCGCGCGGCGTCGGGATCGACACATCCTGCCCGCCGACGCGCAGGACGCCGCCGTCGCGCTGGTAGACCCCGGTCAGGATCTTCATCAGCGTCGACTTGCCCGCGCCGTTCTCGCCCATCAGCGCATGGACCTCGCCCTTGCGCAGGTCGAACTGCACGCCACGCAGGGCGTGGACACCGGGGAAGGTCTTCTCGATCCCCGTCATCTCGACGATCGTTTCGGCACCGGCAGGCGTCGCCATGGCGCTTGATCCCTCCCCCGTCTCCTCGTCGGCCGCCCTTTGCGAGTCTGACCGTCTCCTGTTTCGGGACGCTAGGTGCAGGCGCGTTCAAAGGCAATACAATACTTGACCTACTAGCATGTCAGTTGGGCCTTCCCTCCCGACCGACCGCTTCGCCGGTCCGGGATCAGGCCCTTGCGCGGGCGTTCATCCTTGCCTTCTTGGCCTCGTAGCGGGCGTTCATCCGGGCCTCGCCCGCTTTCGAGCCGTCGTGGAAGGTGCCGAACCAGCGGTCGAAGGGGATCAGCCCGTCGCCGTAGTTCACCTCGAAATACTTGTGGTGCAGGTAGTGGATGTAGGCATGGGTATCGACGCCGCCCTCGGCCCCGACCTCGATCTTGTCAAAGCCGATGTGGCCGGGGATCGCGCCGAAGCCCGCGCGGTGCAGCTGATAAAGCGCCAGGATCGGGTTCGACGGAATCACCAGGTGCCACAGCGCCATGCCGAGGTAGAGCACCAGCTCGACCGGGTGCATCGACAGCGACGAATAGGGCGAGGGGTTGACCGAGTTGTGGTGCACGGAATGCACGTGCTTGTACAGGAACGGCGTGTGGATCAGCCGGTGGATCAGGTAGAAATGCGTCTCGTGCAGGATCGGCATCAGCAGGACCAGCGCGATCAGGTAGTAGGGATGTTCTGAAAAGCTGACCCAGGGCACGTAGCCGTTGGCATAGGCGTAGAGGATGCCCACCTCGATCGCCAGCCAGATCGGCATGGCGTGTAGAAGCGTCCGCAGCATCCCGTCGAGGTTCTGGCTGCCGAACCAGAAGGCGTCGCTGGGGTGTTCGGACGGCCAGCGCCCGTTGTACTTGAACCGCGTACCCTGCGCCCGGCGGATGTAGAGCCGCCATTCGTAGAGCCCGAAGAAGGCGAATACGGCCAGCGTATTGATGATGAAGAGCTTCAGGATCCAGCCCCAGTGCAGCGTCTTCATCGCCTCGACATCGGGCAGAACCCAGAACCACCAGGCCAGCGCCGAGGCCATCCAGATCACGTCATAGGGCAGGAAATAGTGCGGCAGCCACTTGACGATCTTCGTCAGGCTCGGGCGCGCGTCCCAGATCGGCGCGATGCTCGCCGGTTCGTTCGGCGACCAGTCGCCGCGCTTGTTTCGGGTACCGGTCTTCAGGTCGTCCATTTCGGTCCCCTTCAGGCCTTCGTGGCCATCTTCAGGAAAGTATCATAGGCGGCGGGGTCCATGCGGACCTCGTGCCGGGGTTCAGGGTAAGCCTTCATCTCGACATCGCGGGCAAAGGCGCGGAAGGCCTCGATGCGCTTTTGCTGCAGCCCGGCTTCCAGCGCCACGAAATCCGCATAGCGCTTGGAATGGCGCGGGTAGTGGCCGGAATGGGTGCCAAGCACATCCGACGAAAACAGATACTGCGTGTCGCAGGCATCGCCGCAGCCCATGCCCATGGTCAGCATGGCCGTGTTGCGGGTGATGTAGTCGGCCAGTTCAACGGGAACGACCTCGACCTCGCAGCAGGCGGCCCCGGCGTTTTCAAGGTCGCGCACCTTCTGCAGCACGCGCATCGCCTCGTCCGGCGTGCGGCCGATGGCGCGGAAGTTGGTCCAGGCGGCAAGGTTCGGGACCAGCCCGACGTGCCCGGTCACGGGGATGCCCTCGCGCGCCATCGCCTCGATGAAGTGGGGCGAGTGCGAGCAATAGACGGCATCCGCCCCCCGCTTCAGGATGCTGAAGCCAAGGCGCACCGCCTCGTCCGCCGAGGCGACCGCGCCGTGCGGCATACCGGCCGACAGAAAGGCGGTGGGAACGGCCGCCCGGATCGGTTCCAGCGTGTGGTCGGGCTCGCAGGAGAGGATCACGATGCCCGCCGCCACGGCCGCGGCCGCCTCGGGCCCGGAGTCGACATGGACCTGAAGCCACTTTCTCTGGCCCTTCTGGCTGAGAAGGTCATGAACGCTCGGCTTCTTCTGCATTGGTTCCCCCGCATCTTGCCATCACAGATACCATTGTGCCCTTGGTGCGGCCTGCCGGAAGATGATCAGATCGGATCAGAGATTCTCGCCGGTGATGGTCAGGAACCGGACCGGCGGATTGTCGATCTGCATTTCGGTCAGACCGAGGCGCGACAGCATGATGTCGATGGTCCGCCGCGCCTGCGTCTCGGGCGCCTGGTCGATCACGATGTCGGCGACACCGGCCCGCAGCGCGTCCTCGGTCGCCTGCGACAGCTCGTGGCCGACAAAGAACACGTGCTGGCGGCACTTCGCCAGCACGTCGAGGATCGCGCCGTTCGCCGCGCAGACATTGTAGACCCCCGCAAGATCGGGCCAGTCGCGCAGGGTCTCGCGCAGGCGGCGGGCGGCGAGATCGCGGTCATCGTTGGCAAAGGCCGCGAAGACCAACGTGTGGCGTCCCTGCGCAGCAAGACAGTCCGAAAAGCCGCGCAGCCGTTCGCGGTGCACGTGGTAGGGCGCACTGTGGCACAGCGCCAGGACCGGCCCCGGCCTGTCGCACATGCGCGACAGGAAATGCGCCGCCGTCCGGCCTGCCGCATAGTTGTTGATGGCCACGAATTCGGCTTCGGGCAGCACGCGGGTCACGACCTGCACCACCGGGCAGCCCGCGCCGGCCGCCGCGCCAAGGGCCGCCTGCACGTCCGGGTGCGCGGGTGCCGCCAGGATCAGCCCGGCACGCGAAACCTCCGGCCGGGCGATCCGCCGCGCGATGGCCGCCGGGTCAGCCTCGTCCATGAAGGTGATGTGCAGCTGCACCGACCGGTCGAGCGTGGCCGCAATCCGGCGATAGGCCGCTGCCAGCCGCGCGAAGAAGCTGGTCTCCGGCCGCACCAGCATGACCTCGATCCGCAGGATGCCGCGATGCGCCTCGGGCAGCCGCCCCGGCCAGTCCAGCGCACGGGCCGCCCGGATCACCTTCAGCGCCGTTCCGGGCCTTACCCCGCCGCGTCCGTTCAGCACGCGTTCGACCGTCGCCGTGCCAACGCCCGCTGCAGCGGCAATCATCGTGAAGGTCGGTTTCGGCATCGGTCGGGGGCCCTGCAGGTGAACGGTCGCGACCCCGACCCTGCTGCAAGGCCCGCCGTCCCGCAAGCGCCGCCCCGCTGGCCATGGCACCACGCCCGCCGCTCTCGCCGAACTGACACGGCTGCTGGCCGGCTAGTCCGCCGCGCCAGGCCCGCCGGGGGCCAGCCATGCATTGTCCTTGTCGATTACGGCCTGCATCGCCCGCCGCGCCGCCAGCGGATCGCCGGCCTCGATCGCGGCCAGCAGTGCCTGATAGGCCCCGGACTTCCCGGCCGCCAGATTGCCGGCCTGCGCCGCCTCACGCGCCCGCAGCACGCAGACCACGGCAAACTCGGAAATGCCGGTCGCGGCCCGCAGAAAGGGGTTCTGGCTGGCCTCGAACACCGTGCGATGCAGCTCGAACTCGGCCATCGCATGGGGTTCGGGCAGCGCGGCCGTCGCGATCCGCTGGTTCAACCAGTAGGTCATGATCCGGATATGCTCGGCCGTCCTGCCCCGCGCCGCGGCCTCGGCGGCCTGCAACTCCAGCGGGGCCCGGATCTCGGCAAAGGCGCGCAGCAGGGCTGCATCCGGGCCTGCCTCGAAGACCCAGGCCAGCACCTGCCGGTCGAACAGGTTCCAGCGGCTGCGCGGCAGCACCCGCGTGCCGACCTTGGCGCGCGCCTCGACAAGGCCCTTGGCTTCCAGCGTCTTCAGCGCCTCGCGCAGCACGGTGCGCGACACGCCGTAGCGGTCCATCATCTCGGCGTCATTGGGCAGGATCGCGCCCACGGCAAAGCGCCCGGACGCGATGCCGACGCCGATCTCGGCGATCACGTAGGAATGGTAGTTCCGCGCCGACGGACGCCCCGAGAGCGCACGTATCAGGCTCCCGGGCTCGCTCATCTCAGGATTTCCAAAGAACCTTCCTGCTGTTGGCCGAGGCGGTGAAGATCACGCGCTGAAGCAGGATGAACATAAACAACAGCGCCCCGATGACAATCTTGGTCCACCAGCTCGACAGCGAGCCGTCGAAGACGATGTATGTCTGCACCAGCCCCTGCAGCATGATCCCGATGAAAGTCCCCGCCACAAAGCCATAGCCGCCGGTCAGAAGCGTCCCGCCGATCACCACCGCCGCAATCGCATCCAGCTCGACCCCCAGCGCGTTCAGCGAATAGCCCGCCGAGGTGTAAAGCGAAAACACGATCCCGGCGAGCCCTGCCAGCGTCGACGACAGCATGTAGATCGTGACCGTCGTCCGCGCCACCGGAACGCCCATCAGCGCGGCCGAGGTCTCGTTGCCGCCCAGCGCATAGACATAGGACCCAAAGCGCGTGCGATGCGCCAGCAGGATGCCCGCCAGGAAGACTGTCAACATCACGATGCCCACCACCGTCAGCCGCCCGCCGCCGGGCAGCAGCAGGTAGCTTTTCGACACGGCCGTGTAGAAGTCGTGCTTGATCCCGATCGAATCCGGCGACAGCACCGAGGCCCCGCCGCGCGCCAGGAACATGCCTGCCAGCGTCACGATGAAGGATGGCACCCGAAGATAGTGGATCGCCGCCCCCATCGCCGCCCCGAATGCGGCGGCGACCGCCAGCACGATGGCAAAGGCCAGCAACGGATGCAGACCCGCCCACATCACCAGAATGGCGATCAGTACGGTCGTGAATCCGATCACCGCCCCCACCGACAGGTCGATCCCGCCCGACAGGATCACGAAGGTCATGCCCACCGCGGCGATGCCAAGAAAGGCGTTGTCGGTCAGGAAGTTGCCCAGCACCCGCGTCGACAGCATCCCGGGGTACTGGATCACCGCCGCCGTATAGGCCAGCAGGAAGATCGCCGCCGTGGCGACAAGGGGCCGGAGACTGCGGTTCATGATCCTGCCCCTGCGTTGTTTCGGCGTGGCGCGGCCGCCCTGCGCCGGTTCACCAGCTGCGCCGCCATGGGCGATTGCAGCACCAGGATCAGGATGATGACCGCCGACTTCACCACCAGGTTGAACTCGGGCGAGAAGCCCGAGATCAGGATGCCGGTGTTCATCGCCTGGATGATGATCGCCCCCACCACCGACATCGGGATCGAGAAACGCCCGCCCAGAAGCGAGGTGCCGCCGATCACCACCGCAAGGATCGCATCCAGCTCGAGCCACAGCCCGGCGTTGTTGGCATCCGCGCCCCGGATGTCACCGGCCACGATCAGCCCGGCGATGGCGGCACAAAGCCCGGCAAAGGCATAGACGACAATCAGCAGCGCCTTGCTCGAGATCCCGGCAAAACGCGCGGCCGAGCGGTTCACGCCCACCGCCTCGATCATCAGGCCGAGTGCGGTGCGCCGCACGGCCAGCGTGGCCAGCACCGTCAGCACCGCCGCGATGACCACCGGGGTCGGAAAGCCCAGCACCGATCCGGTTCCGATGAAGATCAGCACCGGATCCGCGAAGGTGACGATCGAGCCTTCGGTCACCAGCTGCGCCAGCCCCCGGCCCGCCACCATCAGGACCAGCGTCGCGATGATCGGCTGCATGTCGAGCAGCGTGACCAGAACCCCGTTCCACAGCCCGCAGGCCAGCCCGATGCCCAGCGCCGCGATCACCGCAAACCAGGCCGGCACCCCGGCGACGACCAGCGTCGCCGCCACCGCCCCGGCGATCGCCATCACCGCGCCCACCGACAGGTCGACGCCCTTGGTCGCGATCACCGCGGTCATGCCCACGGCAAGGATCGCCACCGGCGCGCCCCGGTTCAGCACGTCGATCAGGCTGCCGAAGAACCGCCCGTCCTGCCAGGTCACGGTGAAGAAGCTCGGGAACAGCAGCCAGTTGATGACAAGGACCGCGGCCAGCGCCGCAAACTGCGGCCGTGTCACAATCGGGATCAGCCTGCCCTTCATGTCCGCACCGCCCCGTGCTCGGCAATCGCCTTCACGATGACCGCGGGCGCAATATCCTCGCCCGTCAGCTCCGCCACCAGTTCGCGGTCGCGCATCACCACCACGCGGTTGGAATAGGCCACCACCTCGTCCAGTTCCGACGAGATGACCAGAAGCGCAAGCCCGTCCTCGCGCAGGCGGTTGATCGTGCGCACGATCTCGGCATGGGCACCGACATCGATGCCGCGCGTCGGCTCGTCGAGGATCAGGAAACTCGGGTCGATCGCCAGCCAGCGCGCCAGGATCACCTTCTGCTGGTTGCCGCCCGACAGCAGCTTCACCGGCATGTCATGGCTGGCCGCACGGATGTCGAGTGCCTCGGCAAAGCGTCCGGCGATCTCGTCCTGTTCGTCGCGGTTCAGGGCGCGGAACCAGCCAAGCTTGGCCTGCAGCGCGATCACGATGTTCTCGCGCACCGACAGGTCGCCGAAGATGCCGTCGATCTTGCGGTCCTCGGGGCAAAAACCGAAGCCCGCCGCGACCGCCTGCGCCGGATTGCGCACCTGCACCGGCTTGCCCGCGACCAGAACCTCGCCCCCGTCCGGCTGATCCACGCCGAACATCAGCCGCGCCATCTCGGTCCGGCCCGACCCGAGCAGCCCCGCCACGCCCACGACCTCGCCCTCGTGCAGGCTCAGGGTGAAGGGCTCGACCTTGCCCGCGCGCCCGATGCCGCGGAAGGCCACCCGCTCGGGCCCGGTCGGCCCCTCGCCGATGCTGGTCGGGTGATGTTCAAAGGCCAGGTCCTTGCCCAGCATCATCCGCACCACGTCGGTCGCGGTCACGTCGGCCAGGGTCTCGGTCCCGACCTTGCGGCCATTGCGCAGGATCGTCACCCGGTCCGAGATCGCGAAGACCTGGTCCAGGAAATGCGTGATGAAGATGATCGCCAGCCCGCGCGCCTTCAGCCGCGCGACCACGTCGAACATCCGCTGCACCTCGTTGCGGTCAAGGCTCGCGGTCGGCTCGTCCAGCACCAGCACCTTGCCCGACAGCTCGACCGCGCGCGCAATGGCGACGATCTGCTGCACCGCCACGGAATAGCTGCCCAGTTCGGCCCGGACGTCGATCTCCAGCCCGTAGTTCGACAGGATGCGCCGCGCGTCCGCCTCGATCACTGAGCGCCGCACCAGCCCGAAGCGGGTCGGCTGATGGCCCAGGAACAGGTTCTCGGCCACCGAACGGTTCGGCAGCAGGTTGACCTCCTGATACACGGTCCCGATGCCATGCGCCTGCGCCTGCAGGGGATCGCGGAAGTGGACCGGCGCGCCGTCCAGCAGCACCTCGCCCTCGTCCTGCCGGTAGGCCCCGGTCAGGATCTTGATCAGCGTCGACTTGCCGGCCCCGTTCTCGCCCAGCAGGGCATGGACCTCGCCGGCGCGGGCCTCGAAATCCACCCCGTCAAGCGCCCGGTGCTGGCCGAAGATCTTGCCGATCCCGCGCGCCTGCAGCACTGGCCGCAACTCTGGCCGAGACTCTGGCCGGCCCGCCTCTGGCCCTGATGCCTGCATGTCCCTCTCCCCCCGTCCTCGCGGCCAGTTTGCCCGGCCTGTTCCGGAATGCAATTCCGCCAGCCGTCGAAACGGCCGGCGGAACCGCGTCACCTGCCTTGTCTCAGTAACCGAGACCCTTGCGGCGGTCGTATTCGCCCTGCGGATCGTCAGCGGGAGTGTAGAGCTTCGACTCGGTGATGATGAACTTCTCGGGCACCGTGCCTGCGTTCAGGAAGGCGTCGAGCGCGTCGAACGCCGGCCCGGCCATGTCGGGCGTCAGCTCGACCGTCGCGTTCGCCTCGCCCGCGACCATCGCGGCGAAGATGTCGGGCACGGCGTCGATGGACACCACCAGGATGTCGGTTCCCGGCTTCAGCCCCGCGTCCTTGATCGCCTGGATCGCGCCCACCGCCATGTCGTCGTTATGGGCGTAGACGGCGCAGATGTTGGCCCCGCCACCTTCGGCCTTGAGGAAGCCCTCCATCACTTCCTTGCCCTTCGAGCGGGTAAAGTCGCCCGTCTGGCTGCGGATGATGGCAAGGTTCGCCTTGCCGGCCAGCGCCTCTTCGAAGCCCTGCTTGCGGTTGATCGCGGGCGACGACCCCACGGTGCCCTGAAGCTCGACGACATTGCACTGCTTGTCGCCCACTGCGCCCACCAGCCATTCGCCGGCCACGCGGCCTTCCTTGACCTGATCCGACGCGACCGAGGTCAGGTAGAGGTCTTCCGGCGCTTCGATGCCACGGTCCAGAAGCACGACCGGGATGCTGGCTTCCTTGGCCTCGGTCAGCACTTCCTCCCAGCCGGTCGCGACGACCGGGGCAACCAGGATCGCATCGACGCCCTGCGCGATGAAGCCGCGGATCGCCTTGATCTGGTTTTCCTGCTTCTGCTGGGCATCGGCGAACTTCAGGTCGACGCCGCGCTCTTCGGCGCGCTGCTTGGTGACCGAGGTTTCGGCCGCCCGCCAGCCCGATTCCGAACCGATCTGCGAAAAGCCGATGACCTTGCCCTGAAGGCCCTCTGCGAAGGCCGCCGAAGACAACAGGGCTCCGACGCTCGCGGCGACCGCGAGCCGTTTGATGATGGACATGATTCCTCCCGTTATGGTTTGGCCCGCGTCTCCACTCGCGGGGCCTGACCGGAGCCTAGCAAAAGTAATACTATATGAAAATACGGTTACTGAAGCCTGCATCGCGACCTCTCGTCGGTGTCTGCACCGGGCCCATCATGGCATGAAAGGCGCGCCTTTTCAGGTCGTTGCCCCGGCCGCGCGGGTGAAGTCCGAAGCCCGCCGATCCGGGCGGCAAGAATGCTGCATTGCAGCGGATTCCCGTCACGCCGCCGCCTGCCGAACCCGCGCGAATCGCGGCGACGGTTCCCGCCCCCTTCCCGCGCCGCCCCTTTCAATTGACCGCGCCGGTCCGCTTGTTGCATCCTCATTCAACACCGAGGTGCCAGCATGACCGAACGCGCCGACTTTCCCTACCCGGTCGAGGTCATCGAGAACCTCTTCATCCCCCTGCCCGACGGCACGCGGCTTGCGGGCAAGCTCTGGCGGCCAGAGGGGGCGGGACCGGTGCCCGCCATCCTCGAATACCTGCCCTACCGCAAGCGCGAGGGCACCCGCACCCGGGATCAGGGCATCCACATGTATCTCGCCGGGCATGGTTATGCCTGCCTGCGGCTCGACATCCGCGGCACCGGCGACAGCGACGGCATCATCACCGACGAATACACGGTCCGCGAACAACAGGACGGCTGCGACGCCATCGCCTGGATCGCCGCCCAGGACTGGTGCGACGGACAGGTCGCGATGATCGGCATCAGCTGGGGCGGCTTCAACGGGTTGCAGATCGCTGCCCTGAACCCGCCCGCGCTGAAAACCGTCATCACCGTCGGCTCGACCGACGACCGCTATGCGACCGACGTGCATTACATCGGCGGCTGCCTGTCGAAGGACAATTTCGACTGGTCCGCCACCATGCTCGCCTCGAACGACCTGCCGCCCGACCCGGCGATCGTCGGCCCGGACTGGCGCAAGATCTGGCAGCAGCGGATCGAGGCGAACGAGCCCTGGGCGCATCACTGGTTCGCCCACCAGCGCCGCGACGGCTACTGGCAACAGGGTTCGGTCTGCGAGGACTTCCCGCGCATCACGGTCCCGGTCTATGCCGTCTCGGGCTGGGCGGACAACTATTCCGAAAGCGTCCCGCGCCTGCTTGCGGGCCTGACCTCGCCCCGGCGCGGGCTGATCGGCCCCTGGGCGCACAGCTTTCCGCACGACGTCACGGTCGAACCCGCGATCGGCTGGCTGCAGGAGGTGCTGCGCTGGTGCGACCACTGGCTGAAGGGCCGCGACACCGGGATCATGCGCGAGCCGATGCTGCGCGCCTGGATGCAGGACAGCCTGCCGCCGCGCACCTGCTATGCCGAACGCCCCGGCCGCTGGGTGGGCGAGGACACCTGGCCCTCGCCCCGGATCCGCGATGCCCGCCTGCATCTGCACCCCGGCGGCCGCCTTGCGGCAGCGGCAGGCCCGGAAACCGCCCTGCCGGTCTGTTCGCCGCTTTGGGTCGGCGCGGCAGCGGGCGAGGTCGGGCGCTACGGCGGCGATGCCGACTGGCCCACCGACCAGCGCGAGGATGATGCGGGATCGCTGGTGTTTCTGGGCGACCCGCTGCCCGAACGACTGGAAATTCTCGGGGCGCCCCGCCTGCGCCTGCGCTTCGCCGCCGACAGGCCCTGCGCGCTGGTCGCGGTCCGCCTGAACGACGTGGCCCCCGATGGGGCCTCGACCCGCGTGACGGTCGGCCTGCTGAACCTGACCCACCGCGACAGCCATGAACACCCCACCCCGCTTGTCCCCGGCGAGGTCTGCGACACCGTGGTCGAGCTTGACGACATCGCCCATGCCTTCCCGGCCTGGCACCGCATCGCCGTGTCGATCTCGACCGCCTACTGGCCGATCGCCTGGCCCTCGCCCGAACTGGCGACAGTCACGGTGGTGACAGGGGCAAGTGCGCTGCTCTTGCCGGTGCGCCCGCCGCGCGCCGAAGACGCGGACCTGCGCCCCTTCGACCTGCCCGAATCCGCGCCGCAGACACCCGTGACCTGGCACTCGACCGAACCCACGCACCCGCGCCGGGTCACGCGCGATCTGCTGTCCGGCCGGATCACCGTCGACTTCCCGCGCTGGACCTATCGCTGCGAGATGCACGACATCGGCCAGACCCAGACCTCATCGGGCTACTGCCGCCATGTCATCACCGAGGGCGACCCGCTCTCGGCCCGGACCGAAGCCGGCTATACCGTCACCATCCAGCGCCCCGACACGACCGTCGGCCACGAAAGCCACGGCGTCCTGACCTGCACCGCCAGCCACTTCATCCTGGAAACCCGGCTCAAGGTGACCGAAGGCGAGCGGACGATCTTCACCCGCGACTGGCAGCGCGCGTTTCCGCGCGACCTGGTCTAGGTCTTCGGGCCGGTCCCGAATGCCCCGGCCAGAAAGGCCGCGCTTGCGTCGAGGTAGGTCTGAACGTTGCTGCGGCGGAACACGCCATGCCCCTCGTCGGGGAACAGCATCGCCTCGTGACTTATGCCCGCCGCCTGCATGTCGCGCACTGCAGCATGGGTATTCTCGGGCCCGACATTGGTGTCGGCCAGCCCGTGCACCACCAGAACGGCGCCGCGGATCTGGTCCACGAAATTGCCCGGACTTGCATTTGCGTATTTTTCGGGAAATTCCGAAGGCGATCCCCCCATCATCTCCTCGCTGTAGGATTGCCCCCAGGGCATCCCCGTCTCGGCATAGTCGATGTCGAGCTTCCACATCCCGCACATCGGAATTGCCGCCGCCACAAGGTCAGGCGAACGCGCGATCTGCCACCAGCTTGAAAACCCGCCATAGGAATTTCCGGCCACCGCCACCGGCCCCGGCACCCCTGCGGCCAGCGCCGCCTCGATCCCGCTGCGGATGTCGAGCTGTTCGCGCCCGCCCCAGCCATCCTGCTTCACCATCTCGCGCCAGCGCCGCCCGAAACCCGTCGATCCGCGATAGTTCGGGTCCAGCACGGCATAGCCCGACTGCACCCAGAAGCCGGTCTTCGGGTTGACCCAGTCCTCGCTGTGCCAGGTCGGCCCGCCGTGGACATAGGCGATCAGCCCCTTCGGGCGGCCTTGCGGCAGGTAGAGCCAGCCCTGCACCGGCTCGCCATCCGGCGCGGTCCAGCGAAAATCGCGCGGCCGCGCGTGGCGGCGCAGGGTTGCCTTGTCCTGCGCCGGGGCCAGCCTGCGGCAGGTGCCGTCCGCCGCGACCGCCACCAGTTCGTGGGGCGCATCCGCGTCATAGGCCTCGGCCAGCCAGCCCCCGCCCGGCAGCGCCGCTTGGGGCAACAGGCTGCGACGCCCCGTCTGGTTCGGCAGGGGCCGCAGCTGCGCCCCGTCCCAGACCAGCGCCCGCGACCAGGGCCGGTCATGCACGATGGCCGCGAAGGTGCCGCCCGCGCCCGGCACGACGTCAAAGGCCAGCACCTCGGGTTCGGTGCCGAGCCATTTGACCGACCCGTCCGTCAGGCTCAGGATCCCAAGCCGGTCGGACGGACCCTCTTCGCTGACAAAGGCAATCCGGTCGGCGTCGATCCAGTCGCCGCGCAGGGCCGAATTTTCGCCCAGCGCCAGCACCTCGCGCAGGCCGGTTCCGTCAGCCTCCATCACCCAGAACTGCGTCCCCCCCGGACGGTGCAGGTTGCGCGGCCAGAGCAGGCGCCGCCCGTCCGGCGACATCCGCACCCCGGCATCGAAGGGGGCATCCGACCGCGCCAGCAGGGTCCGTTCCCCGGTCGCCAGATCCTGCCGCCAGACCCAGCCGCCCTCGGTCACCCTGCCGCTGTCGTAGTCGAAGTTCGCCACGAAGAAGACGGCCCCCGCATCGGGCGACAGCACCCCGCCATAGACGTAGTGGCTGTCCTGCGCCTGTGTCAGGTCGGCATGCCGCCCGGATGCACGGTCGAACAGGATCAGCCGGTCGCGCTCGCAGGCATGGCGTGACTGCGCCAGCACCAGTAGCCGCCCGTCCCGGCTGACGTCCCGGATCAGGAAGTGATCCTCGCCCTGCGTCAGCTGCACGGGCGGTGCCGATCCGTCGGTCGGTGCACCCCAGACCTCGTCGGTCTCGGCCGTGCCCGACTGGCACCAGAAGGCCCAGCGCCCGTCGCCCGAGGCATGGACGCCCGAAATCTGCGGCAGCGCCGCCCAGTCCCGTGCCAGATCGCTCATTGGCTGTCCCCGACCAGATGGCAGGCGACCGACCGGTCGCCCAGGTTCCGCAGGGCCGGGCGCTCGACCGAACAGCGCGCGATCCGGCTGGGGCAGCGCGTCGCAAAGACGCATCCCGCGGGCGGATTGGCGACCGACGGCAGCTCGCCCTCCAGCGCGGTTCCGACCCGCCCGCGTTCATGCACCGGATCGGGCTCAGGCACCGCCTGCATCAGCGCCTGCGCATAGGGGTGCAGCGGCCCGGCGTAGAAGGCGTCGCGCCGGGCATGTTCCACCACGCGGCCCAGACACATCACCATCACCTCATGGCTGATGTGCCGCACCACGGCCAGGTTGTGCGAGATGAACACCAGCGCCAGCCCCAGCCGGTCCTGAATGTCCATCAAGAGGTTGACCACCTGCGCCTGGATCGAGACATCCAGCGCCGAGACCGGCTCGTCGCAGACGATCAGCCGCGGTTTCCCGATGATCGCGCGGGCGATGCCCACCCTCTGCGCCTGCCCGCCCGACAGCTCGTGCGGATAGCGGTCGAGGTAGTCTGCCGACAGGCCCACCAGTGACAGCGCCTCGACGGCGCGGGCGCGCATCTCGGCCCGGCCAAGCCCCGGCTCGAAGGTCGCAAGCGGCCGCGTCACGATCCGCCCCAGCGTCATCCGCGGGTCAAGCGCCGCGACCGGATCCTGAAAGATGATCTGGAACTCCGACCGGCGCCGCCGCAGGTCGGCCGCCGTCATCGCGCCCATGTCCTGCCCGTCCCACAGCACCTGCCCGCCCATCGGCTCGGTCAGCCGCAGCAGCGCGCGGCCAAGCGTCGATTTCCCGCACCCCGATTCCCCGACGATCCCCAGCGTCCGCCCCGCCTCCAGCCGCAACGAGACATCGCGCACCACATGCAGCATGCGCTCGGGCCCGAACAGCCCGCCGCCGCCAAGGCGATAGCCCACGTCAAGCGCCCGTGTCTCAAGCAGGCTCATGTCTGCCCTCCGCAAGATGGCAGGCCACCGTCCGGCCCGGCGCGTTCGCGACCGGCTCGGGCCGGGTCGTCGTGCAGGCCGCCACACGCAGGTCGCAGCGCGGCGCGAAGGGGCAGCCCTGCGCATCCGCCCCCGCCGGCCGCGGCGTTCCGGGGATCGTCCCCAGCCTTGGCGTCAGCGCATCACCCAGCCGGGGCGTCGCCCGCAACAGCCCGCGCGTATAGGGGTGCACCGGCGCGGCAAACAGCGCCTCGGCCGGCCCCGCCTCCATCACCCGGCCGCCGTAGAGCACGACAACCCGGTCGCACAGCCGCGCCACGACGCCAAGGTCATGCGTCACCAGCAGAACCGCCGTGCCCGCCTCGCGCGCAAGCTCGGCGATCAAGTCCAGCACCTGCGCCTGTATCGTCACGTCCAGCGCCGTCGTGGGTTCGTCCGCCAGCAGCAGCGCAGGCCGCGCCAGCAGCGCCATCGCGATCATCACCCGCTGTCGCATCCCGCCCGAGAATTCGTGCGGATACTGCCGGGCCCGCCGCGCCGCATCCGGAATCCGCACGCGGTCCAGCATCGCCACCGCCCGCGCAGCCGCCTCGGCCCGCGACAGCCCGCCATGTACCCGCAGGCCTTCGGCAAGCTGGTCGCCCACCCGCATGTAGGGGTTGAGCGAGGTCATCGGGTCCTGGAACACGATCGACATTTCCGCGCCCCGCACGCGGTCCATCTCGCGCGGCGACAGGGCCAGCAGGTCGCGCCCGCGGAACAGGGCCGCCCCGCCGGCCGTGCCGTTCGACGCCAGAAGCCCCATCAGCGCATAGAGGATCTGGCTTTTGCCCGAGCCGCTCTCACCCACGATGCCGACGATCTCGCCAGGGTTCACCTCAAGGCTGACGCCGTCCACCGCCCGGACCATGCCGCCCGGCAGCCGGAACCCGACCGTCATGCCACGCAGCGACAGAAGCGGTTCACCGGTCATTGGGGTCAAAGGCATCACGCAGCCCGTCGGCGATGAAGTTGAGGCACAGCAGCACGATGGCCAGCAGGCTTCCCGGCAGAAGCAGCAGCCTGATGTCGGTCTCCATCGCCGCGGTTCCCGACTGGATCAGGTTGCCCCAGCTTGCCTGCGGCTCCTTGATCCCGATCCCGAGGAAGGACAGGAAGCTTTCCGACAGGATCACCTCGGGCACCAGAAGCGAGCCGTAGACGATCACCACCGACATGCAGTTCGGCACGATGTGCTCGATCAGGATGCGCGTCCGCGTCATGCCGCCCGCCCGCGCCGCCTCGACGAACTCGCGCCGGGCCAGCGACTGCGCCTGCGCCCGCACGATCACCGCAGGCGTCAGCCAGAGCGTGAAGACAATGGCCATGAACAGCGCGAAGTTCCCGCCGCCGAACAGCAGGCCCAGCAGGATCACCAGGATCACATAGGGAAAGCCGTAAAGGATCTCGACCAGGCGCATCATCATCCGGTCGGTCCGCCCGCCCGCGTATCCCGCAACCGCGCCGTAGATCACCCCGATCACCCCGGCCGACAGCGCGCCCAGAAACCCCACCGTCAGCGACACGCGCCCGCCCTCCAGCACCCGCACCAGCAGGTCGCGGCCGAAGTCGTCGGTGCCGAACAGGTGGGGCGAGGTGAAATCGACCGGGGCCGAGATATAGTCGAAGTCGGCATCCTCGCCGGTGAAGGGAAAGGCGAAGGGGCCCAGAAAACAGGCGGCGACGATCAGCGCCAGAACCACGACCGACAGCATCGCCAGCCGGTTGCGCCGGAACCGCGCGAACTGCAGCGACAGCGTGGACTGCGAGGGCGGCGGCGCGGTCTCAGAGTGCATGGCGCACCCGCGGGTCGATCCAGCCGCGCAACAGGTCGGTG
>JBJOQI010000325.1:0-12156 GCA_046050045.1 Pseudomonadota bacterium
GCACCTCGGGCCACAGCGCCTGCATCCGGCTCTTGTAGACCTCGGCAACATGGACCTCGGCCAGCAGATGCGCGCCACCCCGCAGGTCAAGCCCGAGGTTCACGATCTTCGACGGCATCCAGCTGGGCCAGAGCGCGACATCCGCAGCCTCCTCCGGCGTGGCGCTGCCGCCCGCCTTCTCGACGGCGGCCACCGCATCGTTGTGCCGCTCGACCCGCGAATAGAATGCGTTGGGCAGGGCAATGACCACCGCAGCAAGGCAAAGCCCCGCGATCAGCAGCCGCTTCCAGAGGTCCATGTGCATGGGATCAGTTCGAGTTGGCCGCAGCCGGTTCGGTCTTCGACAGGACTTGCGAGATCGTCGCCTTGACGACGCGCACCTTCACGCCCGTCGCGATCTCGACCTCGACCTCGCCGTCGGCCTTGACGTTCGTCACCTTGCCGATGATCCCGCCCGAGGTCACGACCTGGTCGCCCCGGCGCAGCGCATCCAGCATCGTGCGATGCTGCTTGGCCTTCTGCTGCTGCGGACGGATCAGCAGGAAATACATGATCGCGAAGATCAGGATCAGCGGCACGAACTGCGCGAACAGCGCGCCACCACCGGCGGCTCCGGCAGCCTGCGCATAGGCGGGAGAGATGAACATCGGCGCTCCTTTGTCTGGCGTCGTTGGGGGCGGTCTGCCCCGCAAAATCGGCGCGCACCCTACCCCCCGCCCGGACCGAAGGCAAGGCGACTACCCGGCGCACCCCCTCACGCTGTCCGGAGGTGGAAACCGGGCGCCGGATCGGCCGGGGCGTGGTATCAGGCGGCATGGTGACCCGAACCTTCCCCCTTGCCGCGGCCTGGCTTCCGGCCTGCGCCGTCCTGCTTGCCCAGGGGGTCGCCGCGCAGGGCGACCCGGCGGGGCCCGAGGGGCTGGCCGCCCTCGGCCGCATCGGCATCGGTGATCTGGCAGCGCGGGGCGAAGGCGGCTGCACCGCGGTTCTGGTTGCACCGGATCAGGTGCTGACGGCCACCCATTGCGTGACCGACCGCACGACCGGCCGCCCCGCCGCGCCCGACCGCATCGTCTTTGCCCCCGCCGCCGCGCCCGGCCAGCCAGCGCGCCTTTTTGTCGCCGCGTCCCTGACCATGCCCGACCGTCCCGGCCCGATCGGCGGGGACCGCGGCCTCGATGTCGCGCGCGTCCGACTGCAAGAGCCCGTGCCCCCCGACCTGGCCCGGCCGATCGCCCTCTCGCCACCCGCCACCGACGCGCCCGTCACCCTCGCCGGCTTTCCGGTCAGAGACGGCACAGGCCTTGCGGTCCAGAGCGGTTGCCCTTTCATCCTGGCCGAACCGCAGGTGCTGATCGCGGCCTGCGCGGTGCAGCAGGGCTATTCGGGCGGTGCGATGCTGCAAACCCCGGACGGCACGCCGCGCCTGGTCGCCATCATCGTGGCCCGCAGCGGCACCGCGCAGGCCCCGCAAGCCTGGGCCGTCGTCCCGCCTTCGTTCGACACGCCCTGAAATTCCTGGCGCCCTGCCGGCGGGGAACGGGTTAACAATCCCTTGCTGGCTCCATATGCCTCTGATTCCAATATGTTTCTCCGGGCGTCCCGACTCGGGACGCTCGGCCCCTGTCTGACCCGTTTCCTTCCGCCGCCCTTTCGGGCATACCTCGGCCACGATCAGTCACCCGAGGCCAGCCATGCACGACATCCGCGCGATCCGCGAAAACCCCGCCGCCTTCGACGCCGCCCTGTCGCGGCGCGGGCTTTCGGGTCTGTCGGATCAGGTCCTGGCGCTGGACGAAGCCCGCCGCGCCCGCATCCTCGCCGCCGAAACCGCGCAGGCCGCCCAGAACGCGGCCTCCAAGGACGTGGGCGCCGCCAAGGCCCGCGGCGACGAGGCCGCCTTCGAACGCCTCCGCGCCCTCGTGGCCGAAAAGAAGGCCGAGGTCGCCCGCCTGACCGACGAGGCCGCGATCAGGGACGCCGAGCTGCGCGACCTGCTGCTGACCATCCCGAACCTGCCGTTCGACGAGGTGCCCGACGGTCCCGACGAGACCGACAACGTCGAGGTGCGCCGCTGGGGCGAACCCCGCGCCTTCACCTTCAAGCCGAAAGAACACTTCGACATCCGGGGCGTGAAGCCGGGCATGGATTTCGAGACCGCCGCGAAACTCTCCGGCTCGCGCTTTGTCCTGCTGCGCGGTGCCATCGCCCGCGTCCACCGGGCGCTCGCCCAGTTCATGCTGGACCTGCACACTACCGAACACGGCCTGACCGAGACGATGACCCCCGTCCTCGTCAAGGAAGACGCGATGTACGGCACCAACCAGCTGCCGAAGTTCGCCGAGGACAGCTATCAGACCACCAACGGCTGGTGGCTGATCCCGACCTCTGAGGTTACGCTGACCAACTCGGTCCGCGAGGACATCCTCGACGAGGCCGCCCTGCCGATCCGCATGACCTCGCACACGCTCTGCTTCCGCTCCGAAGCCGGCAGCGCCGGCAAGGACACGGCCGGGATGCTGCGCCAGCACCAGTTCGAGAAGGTCGAGATGGTCTCGATCACCACGCCCGACTCCAGCCTGGCCGAGCATGACCGCATGACCCGCTGCGCCGAGGCGGTGCTCGAACGCCTGGGCCTGCCCTACCGCACGGTGGTGCTCTGCACTGGCGACATGGGCTTTGGCGCGCGCAAGACCCACGATCTCGAGGTCTGGCTGCCCGGCCAGAACACCTACCGCGAGATTTCCTCGGTCTCGGTCTGCGGCGACTTCCAGGCCCGGCGCATGAACGCGCGTTTCCGCCCCGCTGGCGGCGGCAAGCCCGAATTCGTGCATACCCTTAACGGCTCGGGCCTTGCGGTGGGGCGCTGCCTGATCGCGGTCCTTGAAAACGGCCAGACCGAGGATGGCGGCGTGGTGCTGCCGCAGGCGCTGCTCCCCTGGCTTGGCGGCAAGTCCCGCATCACGCCCGAGGGTGATCTGGTCTGATCCGGACCGAAGGGCCGGTCAGTCCCGGTCGGCCTTCTTCGTCCGGCCCGCCTCGACGTGCTTGGTCAGGCGCGACGGGATGCCGTTCTTCCGGTCCTTGTAGGGGTTCTTGCCCCCCTGGTCGCGGAAGGTGAAGCGGATCGGCGTGCCCTGCAGGTCGAAGTCCTGCCGGAGCCCGTTGACCAGATAGCGCGCATAGCTGTCCGGCAGGTCTTCGGAATGCGTGGTCATCACCACGAAGGCCGGGGGCCGCGCGCGGACCTGCGTCATGTAGCGCAGCCGGATGCGCCGTCCGCCGGGCGCGGGTGGCGGATGCGCCTCGGTCATGGCCGAAAGCCAGGTGTTCAGCTTCGCCGTCGGAATCCGGCGGTTCCAGGTCTCGTAGACCCGCATGATCGCGTCGTGCAGGCGGTCAAGGCCCCGTCCCGTCTTGCCCGAAATCGTCACCAGAGGTGCGCCGCGAAGCTGCGGCAAAAGCTTTTCAAAGGCTTCCTTCAGGGCGGCAAGCTTGGCCTGCTTGTCCTCTTCCACGTCCCACTTGTTGACGGCGACCACGACGGCCCGCCCCTCGGTCTCGGCGAAATCCGCGATCCGCAGGTCCTGCGTCTCGAAGGGAATGGCCGCGTCGAGCAGCACCACGACCACCTCGGCAAAGCGGACGGCACGCAGACCGTCGGCCACCGACAGCTTCTCGACCTTGTCGACGACCTTGGATTTCTTGCGCATTCCGGCGGTGTCGAAGATGCGCATGGGCGTGCCCATGAAATCGGTCGTGACCGAGATCGCGTCACGGGTGATCCCGGCCTCGGGCCCGGTCAGCAGGCGGTCCTCGCCCAGGATCGTGTTGATCAGCGTCGACTTGCCCGCATTGGGCCGCCCGATGACGGCGATCTGCAACGGCTTGGCCCGAGTCGGCGTCGGTGCCGGGCGTTCCTCGTCGTCTGCGCCGCCCTCGTCCTCGGCGATCTCGACATCGGTTTCCGGCGCGTCGATGCGGCTTTGCTCGTCGAAGGCATCGGCCAGCGGCTGCAACACGCGGTAAAGGTCGTCCATCCCCTCGCCATGCTCGGCACTGATGCGAAGGGGCTCGCCCAGTCCCAGCGAATAGGCCTCGAGCGCGCCCTCGTCGCCCGCCTTGCCCTCGGCCTTGTTCACCGCAAGGATCACATGCGCGTTCTTCCGGCGCAGGATGTCGGCAAAGATGCGGTCGGCCGCCGTCACCCCGGCGCGGGCGTCCAGCACGAACAGGCAGATATCGGCCATCCCGACCGCGCGCTCGGTCAGGCGGCGCATCCGGCCTTGCAGGCTGTCGTCGGTCGCCTCTTCCAGACCGGCCGTGTCGATGGCGGTAAAGCGCAGGTCGCCCAGCCGCGCCAGACCCTCGCGCAGGTCGCGCGTCACGCCGGGCCGGTCATCGACCAGCGCCAGACGTTTGCCGACAAGGCGGTTGAACAGCGTCGACTTGCCCACGTTCGGGCGGCCGACAATGGCCAGCGTGAAACTCATCTTCGGACGGACCTCAATTCGAAGCCGCCGCCATACACGGCTTTTGCGTCAGCGGAAAGCGTGAAGCTGGCCGTTCTGCGACAGCACATAGATCGTGCCGCCTGCGACGACGGGGGCCGAGGCCGCGCCGCCCGGAACCTCGGTCGCCGCGACGACGGCACCCGAGGCCGGATCGAAGGCACGCAGGTAGCCGTCGGTCGACGCGGTCCACAGCCGCCCGCCGGCCAGCACCGGTCCGAAGTGGACGAAGATGCCCTTGCGGCGCTTGTCGCGGTCCTTGGTGAAGAAGGGCAGATCGATCCGCCAGACGACGTCGCCGGTCGTGGCGTCAAGCCGGACCAACTGATTTTCGTCGTTCACGAGGTAGAGCTGCCCGCCCGCGACCTGCACCGGCCCGCCCGCGCCCTCGCCCGTCGACCAGACCGGCTGGCCGGATTCCGCAAAGACCGCGCCCAGCCGGCCCGCCAGATTGCCCGCATAGATCACGCCACCCGCGACGACCGGATCGCCCGTCAGGTCCGAGACCGTCGCCGAGGCCCGGCCGAGCCGCGCGCCACTGACATGCGCCTGCCAGACCGGCTGGCCTGTCTGGCTGTCGATCGACAGAAGCTGCCCCGTGGCCGAGGGGAAGACCACCTGCGGCCCGTTCAGCGCGGGCGACGACCCGCCGCCGATGCCATCGCGCGATGCCGCGCCCTCGACCTGCCAGAGGATCTTGCCGTCGCTGGCCCGCAGCGCCATGGCGGTTCCATCGCGCGTGCCCGCATAGACCACGCCGCCCGAAGCCGTCGGCGCACCCGCCGCGCCGTTGTCGAACCGCTGCCGCCACTGCACCGCGCCCGAAGCCGCATCGACCGCCACAAGCTCGCCGAACCCGGTGGTGGCAAAGACCTGCCCGCCCGCAAAGGCCAGCCCACTCCCGGCCCCGCCGCCCGCCTTCTCGCCCGCAGGCGTCAGGTCGGCCTGCCAGACCGTGCCGCCGCCGGTCGATGTCGCGACCAGCCCCGACGACGCATCAAGCGTGTAGATGCGCCCGCCGCCCACGACAGGCTCTGCCGTCAGCCGCGCCTTGCGGGTCGACCCGGCCCCGACCGAGGCGCTCCAGACCCGTGTCGTGCCGGCCCCTGCGGCAAGGTGCCCCGCAAAGTGCGCAGGCGAGCCGCCGCGATGGGTCCACTCGGCATTCGAAACCTGCCCCGGCAGCGACACCGGAACCGGGTTCACCCCGGCGTCGACCTTGCCCGCCTCGGCCTCGTCGATGGCCGCGGCGGCAATCGCCTCGACGCCCTCGCCTTCGGCGGCGTCCGCCGCCGCGGGAAGCGGCGTGCGCACATCCAGACGCTCGCCCTGCAGAATGACCTCGCGGTCGCCGCAACCTGTCAGCAGGGCCACCAGCGCCAGAACCGAAACCTGCGTCTTGAAACTCACGCTTGCTGCCCCCTCGATGCGCTGCCTCTGGCGCTTATCCGGCCGACGGATCGCCACCCAGCGCCACAATCACCTCGCTGGCGCGGCGGCGCAAGGGCGGCGTTACGCCCGGTTCCTGCAAGACCTGCTTCAGCAGCGCGATGGCCTCGTCGGCCTTGCCATCTGCCGCCAGCACCAGCGCCTGCTGTTCCATCGCCATCGGGCGGAAGGTCCGACCCGGCTCGGCCAGCGCCGCAAGCAGGGTGTCCCGCTCGCCCGCGTCCATTTCCGTGCCTGCGACCAGCACGCGCTTCAGCTCGGCCATATCGCGATAGACCTGCGGCAGGGCGGGGTCGTTCGCAATGCCCTGCAACGCCTCGATGGCGCGCGGCTTGTCCTCGGCCGCTGCCGCCTCGGCCGCGATCAGCAGGCCAAGCACCGCCTGCTGCGCTTCGCCTGCCGCAACCGCGTCGAGCTTTGCCAGACGACCCGCGGGGTCGGCCTCGGCCATCGCCGCAAGCACCGCATCGCCGAAGGTCTGCGCGGCAGCTTCGGCCCGGGATTTCGACCATTCGTTCCAGGCTGCACCGGCGACGATCAGCACGATCGCCGCGACGCCGATCCAGCCATAGCGGCGGAACAGCGCGAACAGCTTGTCGCGGCGGACCTCTTCGGTCACCTCGTCGATGAAACTATCGTTATTGCTCATGCGACCGTCCTGCCCCCTGTCTGAACGCCCTCTTACACGCGCCGTCTCAGGGTGCCAAGCCCGCCGCGCGGCCCCTTTGGCCCCGGGTCAGACCGACCAGGTATGGGGCACCGCCGCATCGCGCCGCGCCTGCGTCTCCTTCGCGTCGTCGCCAGGACCGACGCCGTGCCGGGCAAGGCTTTCCTCCTCCGCCGACTGCCGGTTCCACATCGCCGAATAGCGGCCGGCCTGCGCCAGAAGCTCGTCATGCGTGCCGCGCTCGACAACCTCGCCGGCCTCGAGCACCACGATCTGATCCGAATCCGCGATGGTCGACAGCCGGTGCGCGATGGTGATGACCGTCCGGCCCTGCCCCATCGCCTTCAGGCTTTCCTGGATATCGCGTTCCGTCTGGGTATCCAGCGCCGAAGTCGCCTCGTCCAGAAGCAGGATCGGCGGGTTCTTCAACAGCGTCCGGGCGATCCCGACCCGCTGCTTCTCGCCGCCCGACAGCTTCAACCCGCGCTCGCCCACCTTCGTGTCATAGCCCTCGGGCAGGGTCTGGATGAAGTCGTGGATCTTGGCGGCCTTCGCGGCCTCGATCATTTCCTCGCGGCTGGCCGAGGGGCGGCCATAGGCGATGTTGTACAGGATCGTGTCGTTGAACAGCACGGTATCCTGCGGCACCACCCCGATGGCGTCATGCAGGCTGTCCTGCGTGACTGCGCGCACGTCCTGCCCGTCGATGCGCAGCGCACCGCCCGTCACGTCATAGAAGCGGAACAACAGCCGACCGATCGTGGATTTCCCCGACCCCGAGGGCCCGACGATCGCCACCGTCTTGCCCGCAGGCACCGTGATCGACACGCCCTTCAGGATCGGGCGGGCCGCGTCATAGCCGAAATGCACGTCCTCCAGCACGACCTCGCCGCCGCGCACGTCAAGCGCGCGGGCCGTGGGCGCATCGGTGATCTCGGCAGGCTGCGAGAGCAGTTCGAACATGTCGCCCATGTCGATCAGCGACTGCCGGATCTCGCGGTAGACCGTGCCAAGGAAGCCCAGCGGCAGCGTGATCTGCATCATGTAGGCGTTGACCATCACGAAGTCGCCGACCGTCAGCACACCGCCCTTCACGCCGATGGCCGCCATGACCATCACGATCACCAGCCCCGTCGTGATGATCAGCGACTGCCCGAAGTTCAGGAAGCCAAGCGACTGCCCGGTCTGGACGGCGGCCGACTCGTAGCCCTCCATCGCCCGGTCATAGCGCATGGCTTCGCGCCGTTCGGCCCCGAAGTACTTGACCGTCTCGAAGTTCAGCAGGCTGTCCACCGCCTTCTGGTTGGCATCGGTGTCCTGGTCGTTCATCCGCTTGCGGACCTTCACGCGCCATTCCGTCACCTTGAAGGTAAAGGTCACGTAGATCGCGATGGTCACGACCACGACGGCTGCATAGCGCAGGTCGAAGAGCAGCGCGAAGATCACCGTCACCAGGATCAGTTCCAGAAACAGCGGCCCGATCGAGAACAGCGTGAAGCGCAGCAGGAAATCGACGCCCTTCACCCCCCGCTCGATGATCCGGCTCAGGCCGCCGGTCTTGCGGGTGATGTGGTAGCGCATCGACAGGGCGTGGATGTGCTGGAAGGTCTCCAGTGCCAGCTTGCGCAGCGCACGCTGGCCGACCCGCACGAAGATGACGTCGCGCAACTCGCCAAAGCCCACGTTCGACAGCCGCGCCACCCCATAGGCCACCGTCAGCGCAACCGCGCCGAGGCCCAGAAGCCAGCCGTCGTCGCGCGACTGCCCGGCAAGCCCGTCGACCGCCGCCTTGTAGAAGAACGGCGTGACCAGCGAAAAGACCTTGGCCGTGAACAGCGCCACCAGCGCCAGCACCACACGGCGCTTCACCCAGCCTTCGCCCGCGGGCCAGAGATAGGGAATCACCCGCCGGATCGTCTCGAGCGCGCCGGGGCGATGCGAAACGCCCTTGCCGCCTGGTCCAGGGGCCACGGCCCCACTGGATGTCACGTCCGCCATGTCGGAATCCCGTCCTGATCGTCGATCTCGAAAACGCGGCCTTGATCGCACGGGGCGCTTCCGGTATCAAGCGGATAATTCAACCATGCATGAAGTGTTGAAATATGGAACGCACCGCCGTCCTTGCCGCCCTGTCCGCGATGGCCTCGGAAACGCGGCTCGATCTGTTGCGCGCGCTTGTGGTCGCGGGCGATGACGGCCTGCCTGCGGGCGAGATCGCGGCGCGCTTCGGGATCGCGGCCTCGCGCCTGTCCTTTCACCTTGCGGCGCTGGAACAGGCCAGGCTTGTTACGTCGCGCCGGTCAGGACGCAACATCTTCTACGCCGCCGACCACGCCGGGATCGGCGGGGTCATCGGCTATCTTCTGCACGACTGCTGCGCGGGTCACCCCAAGGTCTGCTCCTGCGCCAGCCGGACCCCGGCGGCGCAGGGCTAGGCGACCGGTCAGTTTCCGGTCGCGGGCACCGTGAAGATCTGCCCCGGATAGATCAGGTCGGGGTCGCGGATCTGGTCCTTGTTCGCCTCGTAGACCCGCACATAGAGCACCCCGTCGCCGTAACTTTCGCGGGCAATGCGCCAGAGCGTGAAACCGGGCTGCACCGTGACCGACTTCACCGTCGCCACGGTCGGGGCCGCCTCGGCCGTCGCGGCTGCATCGAGCGCGGGGGCCGCCTCGGTCACCGTCGCCTCGGTTCCGGCGGACTGGCCGCTGTACTCGGTGATCACAAGTTCGGGCACCGCCTCTTCGGGGGCTTCGATCCCGACCTCGGGCGCCGCATCTGCGGCCTGTGCCTCGGCGGGCTTTTCGCCGGTGTATTCGGTGATGACCAGCTCGGGTTCGGGGGCAGCCGCCGTTTCCGTCGCCGCCGCAGGCGCGCCGGTATACTCGGTGATGACCAGTTCGGGCACCGCTTCGGCAGGCTGCTCCGCTTCTGCCGCCACCTGTTCCGCCGCCTGCGCCGCCGCAACCACCTCGGGCGCCTCGCGCTGGAACGGCGTCTCGAAGCGCGAGATCACCTTGCCGTCCGTACCCACCTGGTCGACCCGCAGCGTGTAGACGCCCGGCGCTATCCCGGCTAGACGCGCCGCCCAGGTGCCGTCGACCGAGATCGCGGCGTCAGAGACCGGCGCATTGTCGAGGTAAAGCCGCGCCACCCCTTCGGGCGAGGCCCGACCGTCCAGCAGCACGTCGCCACCCTCGGCATAGGAAATCGTGTCGATCACGATGGTCTCGGTCGCCCCCGGCGACAGCTTCTTCACGCCCTCGTCCGTCGCGACCAGAACGGTCGGGGCGGCAGGTTCGGCAGCCGCCACGGCCGGTTCCTCTGTCGTCGCACCGGCAGTCTCGGTCGCTGCCTCGGCAGGGGCTTCCTCCGCGGCAAGCGCTTCCGTCTCGGCCACAGCCTCGGTTGCAGCCGCAGGGGCAATGATCACGTTGTCGGGCGAGGCCGCGGTCGTGCCGTCGGGCGACTTCGACGACAGGCTCAGCACACGCGGCGCATCGCTTGCCCCGAGCGACAGGAAGGCCGCGAACTTGCCCGAGGCATCTGCCGTGGCCGAACCGGCCTCGGCCCCGTCGACCATCACGGTGACCGACGCGCCGGGCTCTGCCGTCCCGGCCAGTACCACCGAACCATCGCCCTCGGCCCGCACGGTGTCGAAGGCCGGAGCCGCGGCTTCGGTTGTCTCTTCGGCGGGTTCCGCCGGGGCCGCCTCGGCCACCGGTTCCGGCTCTGCCGCGGGTGCCGGTTCGGCCTCGGCCGCTGCCGTCGCTGCCGGTTCTTCCGCTGCGGGTTCTTCGGTCACCGGCGCTGCTGCCACGGGTTCCGCCTGGCCCGACGCCTCGCCCCCGGCGGGCGGAGCTTCCCTCTGGCTCCAGACCACCACGCCCACCAGCACCGCAATCGCCGCAGCCGCAGCGGCCGGCAGCGCCAGCCCCACGCCCGCCGCCTTTGCCGCCGGTTCCGCCCCGATCAGTGCCGCACGCGCCGCCTGCTCGCTGCCCGCGCCGCCACCTGCGCCCTCTGCGCCATCTGTCGTCATTCCCAAGGCCCCCCTGCCCTGATACCCCTTCGCGCGCCCGCCTTGCTTGATGTCTTGCCTGACCGAAGGCTGGGCCGCCGCTTGAGCGAGACTAGCAACGCCGCTATGTCCGGTCAAAGCAACCCTGACGGAGACCGACCCATGCCCGCAAACCAGAAATCCGTCTGTGTCTTTTGCGGCTCACGCGACGGGTCCGATCCCGCCTTCGTCGCCGCCGCCGAGGCCACGGGCCGGATGCTGGCGCAGAACGGCTGGCGACTCGTCTATGGCGCGGGGGATGTCGGCCTGATGGGCCGCGTCGCGCGAGCCGCGCAGGCGGGCAACGGCACCACCTTCGGCGTGATCCCGGTGCACCTGCTGGGGCAGGAGGTCGGCAAGCGCGACCTGTCCACCTTCGTCATCACCGAGGACATGCACGAGCGCAAGAAGGTGATGTTCATGAACTCCGACGCCATCGTCGTGCTGCCCGGCGGGGCCGGATCATTGGACGAGTTCTTCGAGGTCGTCACCTGGCGCCAGATCGGCCTGCACGCGCGGCCCGTCCTGCTTCTGAACGTCGCGGGCTACTGGGACCCGCTTCTGGCCCTGGTCGACCACGTGATCGCACAGGGCTTTGCCGATGCCTCGCTGCGTGGCTTCATCACCCCGGTGGCCACGGTCGACGCGCTTCAGGCCGCCCTGTCGGACGCCTTCGCCCAGGCCTAGGGCCCTTCGACCTCGATCAGCGTGATCTCGGGCACGACGCCCAGCCGCACCGGCAGGATCGAACAGCCGATCCCGCCCGAGACGACCAGTTGCCGCCCGCCCTCGGTCACCGGCCCATAGGCATAGCGGTTGCCATAGTCCGACGGCACGACCGGCGACCAGCCGAACAGGCGGATCTGCCCGCCATGCGTATGCCCCGACAGGGTCAGCGCCACCCGGTCCGGCACCTTCGGGAAGATGTCCGGCTCATGCGCCAGCAGGATCACCGGCGCGCTGTCGGTCACCTGTGCCAGCGTCCCCGCCAGGTCATCCAGCCCGCGGAACGTCCCCGGTGCCACGCCGATTGCCAGCTGGTCGGCCAGCCCCGCCAGCCAGAAGGCCGCGCCCCCCTCGCCGATCCGCACGGCCCGGTTCTCCAGCACGGGTATCCCCGCGCCTTCGAGCAGCCTCTGCACCCGCGTCGGCCCATGGCCGGACGCCTGCGCCGCCTCGTCGTGCCACCAGTCGTGGTTCCCCTGTACCGCATGAACGCCAAGCGGCGCGGCCAGACGGCCCAGGATCGCGGCCGCCTGCTCCAGCGGCACCTTGCGGGTGACAAAGCGGTGCCCGGCCTCCAGATCGCCGAGAAACAGGATCAGGTCCGCCCCCAGCGCATTGGTCCGCGCCACGATCCGGTCCAGCCGGTCTGCGCCCACCCAGGGCTCGCCCACATGGATGTCGGCCAGGACCGCGATCCGCAGCGGCCCGGCGGTCCAGCCCTGCGGCCGCACCGTCCAGCGCCG
>JBJOQI010000326.1:0-2780 GCA_046050045.1 Pseudomonadota bacterium
GTTGTACTGGATGTTCTGGCGCGTGGTGAAATGGCCGTAGCCCTTGTCCCAGCGGTCGGCAATCAGGGCAAGCTGGCGCATCTGGCGGCTGTCCAGCGTACCATAGGGGATCGCCACGCGCAGCATGTAGGCGTGCAGTTGCAGGTAAAGCCCGTTCATCAGGCGCAGCGGGCGGAACTCGTCCTCGGTCAGCGCGCCGGTTAGGCGGCGTTCGACCTGCGCGCGGAACTGCGCGGTGCGGGCACGGATGAAGCCCTCGTCGAAATCGTTGTACTTATACATTCGAGGACTCCTGCTTGCCGTGGGCATAGTTCGACGGACCGCGGGTCCGGAACGCCTCGCGGAAATGGATGGGTTCGGGGCCCTTCGGGCCGGCCTTGGCATCGGCCAGGTAGACGCCGACCACGACCTGCTTCTGCCGTTCGGCAAACAACAGGCGCAGCTGGGCGTGGGCCTCGTCGTCGATCAGCTCGGCCTCGCCGTGGTGGCGCGACCAGCGGTCGTCGGCCGTCAGGTAAACGACATCGCCCTCGACGAGGGCGTTGGCGGTGACGACCTTGGGGGTGAAGGCGCGGCTCATCTTGCGGCTTCCTTGAGTTCTGAAAGGGCGGCGGCGGCCCGGCGCGGGGCGAGGCCATAAAGGATCACGGCGGGGCCGGTGGCGGTCTCGGCCACGGCAGGCAGGGTGGCAAGCGTCGCCTGCAACACGCGTTCGTCGGCGCGCGAGGCGTTCTCGACGATGGTGACGGGGGTCGAGGGCAGGGCACCGTGCATCAGGAGGCGGCCCTGGACAAAACGGGCGGCCTTCTTGCCCATGTAGATCGCGGCGACCTGGCCGTCGCGGGCCAGCGTGCGCCAGTCGTGTTCGGCAAAGCCCTCGACGTCGTGGCCGGTCAGGATGCGCAAGCTGCCGTTGCGGCCGCGCCGTGTCAGGCTCTGGCCAATCGAGGCGGCGGCGGCGGTGGCCGAGGTGATGCCGGGCTGGATCGCCCAGGTCACGCCCGCGGCGTCGAGCGCGTCGATTTCCTCGTCCAGGCGTCCGAAGATGCCGCAGTCGCCGCCTTTGAGGCGGACGACGCCGGGGCCCTCCAGCCCGAAGGCGACCAGAAGGGCGTTGATCTCGCCCTGCTTCATCGCCGCGCCGAAGCCTTCCTTGCCGACGTCGACCATGATGGCGCGGGGATTGGCAAGGGCCAGCACGCCGTCACCCACCAGACGGTCATGCAGCACGACCCGCGCCCCGGCCAGCGCGCGGGCGGCGCCCAGCGTCAGCAGGTCGGGGTTGCCGGGGCCGGCGCCGACGAAAAGAACGGATGGGTTGGTCTGGCTGTGGGACGACATCGCTGGAACCCGGATTTGTTTGACCCAATATAGGAAATTTTCCCGGTATTGCGCCAGACACCCTTGCGAATAAGGACGTTTGTTCTGTAGTCTCGCGCGAGGAAAACCGTCGTTCAGGTTTGGGGGGAAAAGGCGAATGTCAGTCCGGCTGGACGAGATGGACAGGAAAATCCTTGCGGAATTGCAGGAGGATGCGAGCCAGTCGCTGGACGAGATCGCGCGCAAGGTCGGGTCGTCCAAGACCCCGGTCTGGAACCGCATCCGCAAGATGAAGGATCAGGGCGTTATCGGGCGGCAGACGGTGCTGCTGGACCCCGAGGCACTGGGGCTTGAGGCCTGTTTCTTCGTGCTGATCCGCACGAGCGAGCACGAGGCCGAGTGGCAGCGCAAGTTCCTGGAAACGCTGCGGGCCCGGCCCGAAGTGCTGGAGGCGCACCGGCTGGCCGGCGACATCGACTATATCCTGAAGGTCCGGGTCAAGAACGCGCGGGCCTATGACACCTTCTATCAGGCGCTGATTTCCGAAGTGCGGATCTACAACGTGACCGCGCTTCTGAGCATGGAAGAGATCAAGTCGACGACGCTGCTGCCCCTGAACGCGGGGTAGTGTGGGCGCCCGCCCGATGCGGGCGCCGACAGAAGCCGGTCAGCCCCGGCCGCGACGCCCGCCGCGACGCCCGCCGGCGGCCTGGCTGGCAGCGGCAGAGGCCTCGGCAAAGGTCATGCCGCCTTCGACGGCCTCCAGCACCTTGGCAAAGCGGATCCACTCGCCGCCGTTGGCGTCGTGGTTCATCAGGAAGTTGGCGGCGCGGATCGCTTCCATCTCCTGCTGGCGGACGGGGTTCATGATCGCGCTGGTCATGCCCGCGCCGATGGCCATCGGCAAGAAGGCCCCGTTGATGCCGTGCCGGTGCGGCAGCCCGAACGAGATGTTCGACGCGCCACAGGTGGTGTTGACGCCCAGTTCGTCGCGGAGGCGACGGACGAGGGTGAAGACCTGTTGGCCGGCCGAAGCCATGGCACCCACCGGCATGACCAGCGGATCGACGACGATGTCATGGGCCGGAATGCCGAAGTCGGCGGCGCGCTCGACGATCTTCTTCGCCACGGCGAAGCGGACCTCGGGGTCGGGCGAGATGCCGGTGTCGTCGTTCGAGATGGCGACGACCGGGACGTTGTACTTCTTGACCAGCGGCAGGACGAGTTCGAGGCGTTCCTCTTCGCCGGTGACCGAGTTCAGGAGCGGGCGGCCTTCGCAGGCGGCAAGCCCGGCTTCAAGCGCGGCGGGGACCGACGAGTCGATGCAGAGCGGCACGTCCACGGTCTGTTGCACGATCTCGATCAGCTGCTTCATCAGCGGCGGCTCGACGAAGTTGTTGTCGGCATAGCGCGGGTCGGTCGCCATCTTGTTGGTGAAGACCGCGCCCGAGTTTACGTCG
>JBJOQI010000327.1:0-5017 GCA_046050045.1 Pseudomonadota bacterium
GTCGTCTTCGATGCGAACGCGGGCTACAAGCTGGGCGGAGGCTGGCAGGGCGACCGCGCGATGGCACGGCGGCTGGGCCTGTCGGTGGACCGGGTGCAGGTGGTGCCGAAGGGCACCATCGCTGACAGCTTCATCCTGATGGCCGCGCGCGGCCTTGGGGCCCGGATCGTCACCGCCGACCGCTACCGGGACCACGCGGGGGATTATCCCGAGGTGTCCGAGCCGGGACGGCTGATCCGGGGCGGGGTGCGGGAGGGGACGGTGTGGGTGGAGTGGGGGTGAAGGGTAGGGTGCGTGATTTCACGCACCAAATGTAGGTGGCTATGGGGCGGTGCGTGCGATCACGCACCCTACGCTATTTCCGGCATGAAAGACGACGTGCCGGTGGCACGTCGACCATGCCGGTTGGCCGGAGCGAAAGCGCAGGCCAAGGGGGGCGGGGTGACGCCGGACATCGGAATCGGGGCGCGCCTGACTGGGCGGGTGCGTCAAAGACGCGCCTGCCCCGGGGTGATGAGCGCCCGGACGATCTTCGGGTGGAAGATCGTCAGCGAAGAACGCCGCGCCGGTGGCGCGGCTGGTGGCAGGCGCGGCCCGATTTGCCACGGGTCAAATCGGGCGGGGGGATGCGGCGAGGGAAGGGGTGGCGGGCTGAAGCCCGCCCTACGGGGTTGTGTAGGATGGGTAACTTCACCCATCCTACCTCCCCCTCCGCTTGTTCCCACCCCTCTGCCCCGCTCTACCTGCCGTTGACCGGCCGCGGGACTTGACCGCCTCTTCCACCGCCTCTTCGATCACCGACTGCCGCGCCAGCGGGTCGTCGGCCACGGCAAGTTCCACGGCCTCCAGCCGCTTGACCTCGTCCCGAAGCCTTGCGGCCTCTTCGAACTCCAGGTTCTCGGCCGCCTTGCGCATCTGCACCCGCAGCGCGTCGAGGTGGGCGGCGAGGTTCGAGCCGACGAGGGGCTTGTCGACCCTGGCCGTCACGCGGGCCATGTCGGTGTCGCCCTTGTAGAGGCCCGACAGCACGTCATCGACGTTCTTGCGGATCGTCTGCGGGGTGATGCCGTGTTCGAGGTTGTAGGCCACCTGCTTTTCGCGGCGGCGGTCGGTTTCGCGCATGGCGCGTTCCATGCTGCCGGTGATGCGGTCGGCGTACATGATGACGCGGCCCTCGACGTTGCGGGCGGCGCGGCCGATGGTCTGGATCAGGCTGGTTTCCGACCGCAGGAAGCCTTCCTTGTCGGCATCAAGGATCGCCACCAGCCCGCATTCGGGGATGTCGAGGCCCTCGCGCAGCAGGTTGATGCCCACCAGCACGTCGAAGGCACCCAGCCGCAGATCGCGCAGGATCTCGATCCGCTCGATGGTGTCGATGTCGCTGTGCATGTAGCGCACGCGGATGCCCTGTTCGTGCATGTATTCGGTCAGGTCCTCGGCCATGCGCTTGGTCAGCGTCGTGACCAGCGCGCGGAAGCCGGCGAGGGCGACCTTCCGCACCTCCTCCAGCAGGTCGTCGACCTGCATCTCGACGGGGCGGATTTCGACCATCGGGTCGATCAGGCCGGTGGGGCGGATCACCTGTTCGGTGAAGACGCCGCCGGTCTGTTCCAGTTCCCAGGGTGCGGGGGTGGCGCTGACGAAGACCGATTGCGGGCGCATGGCGTCCCATTCCTCGAACTTGAGCGGGCGGTTGTCCATGCAGGAGGGGAGCCGGAACCCGTGTTCGGCCAGCGTGAACTTGCGGCGGTAGTCGCCCCGGTACATGCCGCCGATCTGGGGGACCGAGACGTGGGATTCGTCTGCAAAGACAATGGCATGGTCGGGGATGAACTCGAACAGGGTGGGCGGCGGCTCGCCCGGTGCGCGGCCCGTCAGATAGCGCGAATAGTTCTCGATCCCGTTGCAGGAGCCGGTGGCCTCGAGCATTTCCAGATCGAAGTTGGTGCGCTGTTCCAGCCGCTGCGCCTCCAGCAGCTTGCCCTCGTCGGTCAGTTGCTTCAGCCGCTGGTGCAGTTCCTTGCGGATGCCGACGACCGCCTGTTGCAGGGTGGGGCGCGGGGTGACGTAGTGGCTGTTTGCGTAAATTCTGATCTTGTCGAAACTGTCGGTCTTCGCCCCGGTCAGCGGGTCAAACTCGGTGATCGACTCCAGTTCCTCGCCGAAGAAGCCGAAGCGCCAGGCGCGGTCCTCGAGGTGGGCGGGCCAGACCTCGACGCTGTCGCCGCGGACACGGAACGACCCGCGGGCGAAGGCCTGGTCGTTGCGGCGGTACTGCTGCGAGACAAGCTCGGCCAGGAACTTGCGCTGGTCATAGAGGCTGCCCACGGCCATGTCCTGTGTCATCGCCGAATAGGTCTCGACCGAGCCGATGCCGTAGATGCAGGACACCGAGGCCACGATGATCACGTCGTCGCGTTCCAGAAGCGCCCGGGTGGCCGAGTGGCGCATCCGGTCGATCTGTTCGTTGATCTGGCTTTCCTTCTCGATATAGGTGTCCGAGCGCGGCACATAGGCCTCGGGCTGGTAGTAGTCGTAGTAGGACACGAAGTACTCGACCGCGTTGTCGGGAAAGAAGCCCTTGAACTCGCCATAAAGCTGCGCGGCGAGGGTCTTGTTCGGCGCGAGGATGATGGCGGGGCGCTGGGTTTCCTCGATCACCTTGGCCATGGTGAAGGTCTTGCCGGTGCCGGTCGCGCCTAGCAGCACCTGGTCGCGTTCGCCCGACAGTACGCCCGAGGACAGTTCCGCGATGGCGGTGGGCTGGTCGCCGGCGGGGGCGAAGTCGGTCTTCATCACGAAACGGCGGCCGCCTTCCAGCTTGGGGCGGGTCAGCACCTCGGGGCGGGCGACGGGGGCGTTCGTATTGTTGTGGGGCATGGCGGGGATTCCCTGGCAGGCCCCCAAGATGATCACTTTTTGTTCACGATCAAGGCCGGAACGACAGGGCATCGCCGGGCCTTGCGCAGAAGCGCCGGTTTGGCGATAAGTCGGGCGGTTCAGTGAATAAGGTGGCCCATGCGCGCACGGATCTATCAGCCCGCCAAGACGGCGATGCAGTCGGGGACGGCGAAGACCCATACCTGGGTGCTGGAGCATGAGCCGGCCGAGGCGCGGGCGGTCGACCCGCTGATGGGCTGGACCAGTTCCGGCGACACCCAGGCGCAGGTGCGGCTGCGGTTCGAAAGCCGCGAGGCGGCCCTGGCCTATGCGGCGTCGAAGGGGATCGAGGTCACCGTGACCGAGCCCCATGCCCGCAAGCCCAATGTCCGGGTGCGCGGCTATGGCGAGAACTTCGCCACCGACCGGCGGGGCGCGTGGACGCATTGACCGTCACGATCGCGGCGGAAGGCCCGCTTGGGGCCGATCTTGCGCTGCTGATGGAGCGGCACACCCAGGCGATGCATGCCGACACGCCGCCCGAAAGCATCCATATGCTCGACGCAAGCGGGCTGGCGATCCCCGAGATCAGCTTCTTCGTGATGCGCGACGGCGGCAGTCCGGTGGGCATGGGGGCCTTCAAGCGCATTGACGCCGCGCATGGCGAGATCAAGTCGATGCATATCCTGCACGAGGCGCGGGGCCGGGGGCTGGCGCAGGCGATGCTGGATCATCTGGTGGCCGAGGCCGCGAAGGCCGGGCTGCGGCGGCTGAGCCTGGAGACCGGGTCGCAGGACAGCTTTGCCCCGGCGCGGAAGCTTTATGAACGCGCGGGCTTCAGCTACTGCCCGCCGTTCGAAGGTTACTGGGACGATCCGATGAGCGTCTTCATGACGCGCGAGATCGGCTGAAGCAGGAAAACCGGGGCCCTGAAATGCGCGCGGTCCCGGAGTTGCACCATCCGGGACCGCTCACCGTATCATCGGGTCCGGTCAATTCCGTCCCAACGACCATGTCGGATGGTTGCACCACTCACCCGACCACCACCGCCAACCAAAGCACTCACCACAGTACTGGTTACCGTCACTCGTACCGAACTCACTCGTTACTGCACTGGTACGTTTACTACACGTTAAGGGTGATCGCATGGATCGGGCCGTCTGGGGAGTTGGATTTTGGGACTAGTCTAAAAGTACAGGTGTCGTCCCGGGTTTGAACCAGTTCCGGGTCGCGACGCCACGTCGGTTTCCATTGTCGAAATCACCGCCATGTTCCTGCCACAGTTCGGACAGATTGCTGCCGCGATGTGATTCGGAACCGGCATGACCTGCACGAATCGAACCAACCCACGCTGCCCGCTTGACCCGGCGTTCCGGCTGTCGCAGAAGCGAAGGGTGCGGCCCCATAGCTCAACTGGATAGAGCAAGGACCTTCTAAGTCCGAGGTTGAGGGTTCGAGTCCTTCTGGGGCCGCCAGTCCCGCTTCAGGACGCCCGGTTCATGGGGCGTGCGCTGCGGCAGGAAAACCTGAACCTCTTCAGTGATTTGCTTCTGCTGTTCGGGCCGCGGGGGCAACATGTTCAGGGTGCGCATCGTCTTTGTGCTGGTCTTCGCCGCGGCCGTCGCGGGGGGCTTGTGGTGGGTGGCAGAACTGTCGTTCCTGCGCGGTCAGCGCGTGGCCGAGCACCGCCACCTGGCCGAAAACGCCGCCCGGCAGGCCCGGTTGATGCAGCTGGCAGAGCGGCTGTCGCGGGCAGAGAGCGAGAGGCTGGAAGCCGAGGAGGCACGCGATGACCTTGCACGGGAAATGGACGGCGCGGCGCGGAATGACGTCAATTCCGCTCGTCCTGCCCTTGGTCTTGACGGGGTGCGGCGGCTCAACCGCAGGTAGTCCTGCGGTTGTCACCGTGCCGCCCTCGCTGACCGCGCCCTGCCGGCTTCCGGTGCAGTTGCCCGAGCGGTCCCTGACGCAGTCCGAGGTGGAAATTCTCTGGGGGCAGGACCGCGACGCGCTGCGCCGCTGCGCGGGGCAGCTTGGCGGTCTGGCGGACTGGGCTGCGGCCCTGTCAGAACCCGAGGATGGATGACCCCGCCATCGTGATGGCCCCGGCCACGCCGATGATGACACCGACGGCCAG
>JBJOQI010000328.1:0-5727 GCA_046050045.1 Pseudomonadota bacterium
CCATTTAAAGAGGTACGTGAGCTGGGTTTAGAACGTCGTGAGACAGTTCGGTCCCTATCTGCCGTGGGTGTAGGAGACTTGAGAAGAGTTGCCCCTAGTACGAGAGGACCGGGGTGAACGATCCACTGGTGGACCTGTTGTCGTGCCAACGGCAGTGCAGGGTAGCTATGATCGGACAGGATAACCGCTGAAGGCATCTAAGCGGGAAGCCCCCTTCAAAACAAGGTCTCCCTTGAGAGCCGTGGAAGACGACCACGTCGATAGGCCGGAGGTGTAAGCGCGGTAACGCGTTCAGCTGACCGGTACTAATTGCTCGATAGGCTTGATTTGATCCAGTAGTAGCCAGGCCCGATACGTCGGACTTGCTTCTGGACAGTCAAAAGCACCGACTTGGACTTCTGATTGCGTGTTTCTTTCTTGGTGTGGTGGTCATAGCGCGAGCAAAACACCCGATCCCATTCCGAACTCGGCCGTTAAGTGCCGTAGCGCCGATGGTACTGCGTCTCAAGACGTGGGAGAGTAGGTCACTGCCACACCTAGTAAGAAACACACGTATCTCTCGACGATGAACTATCAGAATTGACGCGGGATGGAGCAGCCCGGTAGCTCGTCAGGCTCATAACCTGAAGGTCGCAGGTTCAAATCCTGCTCCCGCAACCAGACATCAGCCGCCCTTCGGGGCGGGTTTTGTTTTTTCGTGTCTCGGGTACGCCTGCGGGATGGAGCAGCCCGTTCGGGACCAGTGCGACCGTCCTTGTGCTCCCCCTTGCGCTGCACTCTCAGGCAGCCGAACCTTCGGGCAGCCGACTCGTGCCGGGACGCGAGTGGCGCGGGGGTGCGGCAGATGCCAGCGGAAGTCGTGGATACTCTGGTCATCGGGGCCGGTCAGGCCGGTATTGCCATGAGCGAGCATCTGTCCGCCGCGGGGGTCGGCCACGTCGTCCTGGAACGCAGCCGCATCGCCGAAAACTGGCGCACGGCGCGCTGGGACGCTCTCGTGGCCAACGGGCCTGCCTGGCATGACCGCTTCCCCAACATGGAGTTTCAGGGCATTGATCCCGACGCCTTTCCGGGCAAGGAGGCGGTGGCCGACTACTTCGTCGAATACGCCCGGATGATCGGTGCGCCGGTCCGCTGCGGTGTGAACGTGACCCGTGTCGCAAGGCGGGCAGACGGACCGGGTTTTGCGGTCGAGACGTCGGCCGGCGAAGTCCATGCGCGCAACCTGGTCGTGGCGACCGGGGCGTTCCAGAAGCCGGTGCTGCCGGACCTTGTGCCCGCCAGTGCCTGCGCGACTCAGATCCACTCGCACGCCTACCGCAATCCGGGCCAGCTTCCGGCCGGAGCGGTGCTCGTGGTCGGGTCGGGGTCGTCGGGCGTGCAGATCGCCGAGGAACTCATGTCCGCGGGCCGCCGGGTCTTTCTGTCGGTCGGTCCGCACGGCAGGCCGCCGCGCCGGTATCGGGGCAGGGATTTCGTCTGGTGGCTGGGCGCTCTGGGGAAATGGGATGCCGAGACGCCCGCCCCGGGGACCGAGCATGTGACGATCGCCGTCAGCGGCGCCAATGGCGGACATACGATCGACTTCCGCAAGCTGGCCGGGCGCGGCATGGTCCTTCTCGGCCGGGCCGAGTCCTTCCGGGACGGACGGCTGCACGTCGCGCCCGATCTGGAGGCCAACATTGCCCGCGGCGATGCCGACTATCTGGCGCTTCTGGACGAGGCCGACGCCTACGCTGCCGCCCGCGGGCTTGACCTGCCGCCGGACCCGGCGGCCCGGCTGATCGGGCCGGACCCGGATTGCGTGACCAGGCCCCTCCGCGCGCTTGATCTTGCAGCCGAAGGCGTGACCGCGATCGTCTGGGCGACGGGCTATACCTCGGATTTCGGATGGATTGACCTCGATGCCTTCGACGACAAGGGCAGGCCGGTTCACCGCAAGGGCGTATCCTCGGTCAACGGGCTCTATTTCCTTGGCCTTCCCTGGCTGTCGCGCCGGGGATCGAGTTTCATCTGGGGCGTCTGGCAGGACGCCGGGTATATTGCCGGGGTCATTGCGTCAGACAGCGCCCGCAGGACCGACGCGGCACCGGCCCCGTGAACCGGACGCCACCCTTCCGATCAGGAGATCAGATTTGGCCCACTACCGACACCGCAAGTTCAACACCCGCGAGACCTATCCCGAACAGAAACTCGACAACGACCTGGCGCAGGCGGTGGTTGCGAGCGGGAAGATGATCTTCCTGCGCGGACAGTGCCCGCAAGACCTCGACACCGCCCGGAACATCGGCAGCCACGATCCGGTCGAGCAGACCCACAAGGTGATGCAGAACATCCGCCAGCTGATCGAGGAATGCGGGGGCAAGATGGAGCACCTGTGCAAGATCGTGGTCTACCTGACCGATGTCCGCCACCGCGAGGCCGTCTATCGCACCATGGGCGAATACATCCGTGGGGTTCACCCGGTATCGACGGGCGTGGTGGTGACCGCGCTGGCCCGGCCCGACTGGCTGGTCGAGATCGACGCGACCGCGGTGATACCCGAGTGAGGGCAGAATGACCTTTTCGCTTGTCGCCCGGTGCCACAAGACCGGGATGTTCGGGGTCGTGATCTCGTCGTCCTCGCCCGCCGTCGCGGCACGCTGCGCCCGTGTCCGGGCGGGTGTCGGGGCGGTCGCGAGCCAGAACGTGACCAACCCGGCGCTCGGCCCCGCCGTGCTTGACTGGCTGGAGCGTGGCGTCGGCGCAGAGGATGCCGTCCGGCAGGCCGCCGCCGCCGACAGCCACCCGGACTACAGGCAGGTGCTGGCCGTCGACCGCCTTGGCTGCGTCGCCGTGCATTCGGGCGAACGGGCGCTTGGTCTCTGGGGGTCTGCCACGGGGCAGGACTGTGCGGCCGCAGGGAACCTGCTGGCCAATACGACCGTCCCGGCGGCGATGGTCGCAGGGTTTGAACGCGCGGCTGGCGATTTCGGGTCGCGCCTGATCGCGGCGCTCAGGGCCGGTCGCGATGCGGGGGGCGAGGCCGGGCCAGTCCGGTCGGCGGGCCTGCTGATCGCCCACAGGGAGGCCTGGCCCTGGGCCGATCTGCGCTGTGACTGGATCGAGGATGCCTGCCCGATCGAGGCTGTCGCCCGCGCCTGGGCGGTCTATGCGCCGCAGGCGGATGCCTATGTCCAGCGGGCAAGAGACCCGCGCGAGGCCCCGTCCTATGGCGTTCCGGGCGACCCCTGAGTTGCATCGGGCAGAAGCTCGGCAATCTCGCGCCGGAACGACAGGGCGTCGCCCCGGTCCTCGGCATCGAGCTCTTCGCCATAGCGGCGGCCGGCATAGGTGGCCCAGGCAATCGGGCCTGGCGCGGCCGCATCCCCGAAAAGCTTCACTGACTCGATCCCCTGCCCCTTCCAGTCGCGCTGCCGAAGGTCGTGATAGAGCGAGTCGTTCGGAAGCCGCGACGTGACCATCACCACCGCGTTGCAGGCGACCTCGCTTTCCTTGCCGGTCCAGGTGCAGCCGAGCGTGACCGAACCCGGCCCGATGGCCGAGGGCGCGACCGAGGTGCGCGGCTCGACCCCCAGCGACAGCAGCCGGCGCATGATCCGGCCCTGTTCCAGCGTGTTTTCGGCCCATTCGGCGACCTTGGCCGCCGGTGTGACAAGGGTGACATGGCAACCCCGAGCCACCAGCGCCTCGGCAATGACCGAGCCCATGTAGAAATGGTCGTCGTCATAAAGAACGACCCGGCCATCCCTCGGGCCGCGACCGGCCATGATGTCGTCCGGGGAGTGGACGGGCATGGCGGCGTCAGTCGGGATCGGAAACAGGTGATGGCGCGCCACGGCATCGCGCCGCCAGGATGCGCCGGTCGCGATGCCCACATGCTGAAACCCCATCGACAGGATGTCTTGGGAGGTCAGGCGGCTGTCGAGGTAGGTGGCCACATTGGTCAGGGGCGCGATCTGGCCAATGCGGTAATCGGCGACGCGGCCCCATGCCGACAGGCCGGGCAGGCGGCGTTCGTCGGCAACCCGGCCGCCAAGCTGCCTTTCGGCTTCAGCAAGCGTGACCTCGTAGCCACGCCGCGCAAGCGTCAGCGCCGCCTCGAGACCCGCAGGGCCGGCGCCCACGATCAGGACGCTTTGCGACGGTCCCTTCGGGGTGGCGCGCTCGGGGTGCCAGCCCTTGCGCCATTCCTCCATGAAGGCGGTGTTCTGGGTGCAGCGGCTGAGCCCCTGCGTCATGTCGCCCGAGACGCAGATGTTGCAGCCGATGCATTCGCGGATGTCTTCGACACGGCCTTCGGCGATCTTGTTCGGCAGGAAGGGATCGGCGATCGACGGACGCGCCGCGCCGATGAAGTCCAGAACTCCCGACCGGATCTGCCGGACCATCGTGTCGACCGAGGTAAAACGACCGACACCGACGACCGGTTTTGCGGTCAGCGCCCGGATGCCACGGACCAGATCCTCCTGCGCGGCCTCCTCGGCAAAGCGCGAGGTGCCGGAACAGGCTTCCCAGGTTCCCTGCGCCAGATCCCAGACATCGGGAAGGTCGCCATGCATTTCGATGAAGTCGCGCACCTCGGCATTCGAAAAGCCGAGATCGCCGTCCTCGTGCAGCGACAGGCGGATCGAGATGGCAAGCTCCCCCTTCGTTTCCTCGCGCGCCTCCTCGACGATCTCGCGCAGGAACCGCGCGCGATTGAACAGGCTGCCGCCGTAGTCGTCGGACCGGTGGTTGGTGCGGCGGCTGAGGAAGTGCTGCAGGATGCCAAAGCCGTGCGCCCCGTAGAGGCAGACAAGGTCGAACCCGGCCGCCTGGCTGCGGCGGAAGGCATTGCGGAACCAGCGGCGCAGGTCGCGGATGTCGTCCCGGTCCATCGTGCGGGCCTGCACGGGATCGGAGGTGAAGGTCAGGATCGGCCCGCCCGAAACAGCCAGAGGCACCTCGCGGGAGTAGAGGTTCGGGCCATTGATGCCGGAATAGGCCAGCTGGATACCCGCGAGCGCGCCGTGGGACTTCATCGCCCCGGCCATGCGGGCAAGGGCCGGGATGTCACGGTCATCCCAGAGGTGCTGTTCGATGAAGGGCGTGATTTCCGAGGTTGGGTGTATCTCGGTCTGTTCGGTGAAGATCACGCCCCAGCCACCCTCGGCCTTGGTGCGCCGCATCTCGACCACGGCGGAGGGGTCGCGGTAGCCACCGCCGTTGCAATGGGGAACCTGATAGAAGCGGTTCTTGGCCGTCTTCGGGCCGATCCGCACGGGCTCGAACAGGATGCCATAGGGCGGCAGTGCGGCTTGTCCGGCCATGGGCGTCCTTCCGGCGGGTCAACCCGCGACGATAACCTCGGTTTCCCACTCGGCGCATTTGCGGGCGAGCGCCTCGGGCAGCGGGAAGTCGGTGATGATGCCGTCAAGCTCGCTGAGCGAGGCGATCCTGACCGGTGCGCTGCGGGTCAGCTTCGACCGGTCGGTCACGAGGTAGGTCTTGCGCGATTGCCGGATGATCGTCCGGCTGGCGCGGACCTCTTGCGGGTCGAAGTCGAGCAGGTCGCCGTCATGGTCAAGCGCTGAGGTGCCGATGATCGCGAAATCGACCTTGAAGGCCTCGATCGCGTGGGTCGTCAGGTCGCCGACAAGGCCCCCGTCGGACCGCCGCAGCGCACCACCGGTGACGATCACGTCGAAGCTCTCATTCGCGACAAGGATGTTTGCGACATTCATG
>JBJOQI010000329.1:0-3417 GCA_046050045.1 Pseudomonadota bacterium
TGCGGCAGATTGGCGAAACTATGGCGGCAGCCGACCCCGGTGCCCGCGGCCCCGCGTTTTTCGCCGCCGGGGCTTGCCCGCCGGGACTTATCTTGTCACAGCATGTCCCCGACAGGTGGCCAGGCATCGGGGTTGGCGGGGGCAGGATGGCAGGGGACGGCAGCTTCATTGACACGGCGCGCGCCACGCTGGACGGTGCGGCAGAGACCGCGGCGGCCTGGCTGCAAAGCCCCGCCGCATGGTCGCAATTCGCGCTGCTTGCGCTGGCCTGGGGGCTGGCACATCTGCTGACCGCGCGCGCAAGGCCGCGGCTTGCCGCCCTGCTGACCCCGGCCGCCGACGCGTCCGGCCTGATCGCCACCGCGCGGCGCACCGCCCTGTCGGCCCTGCCGCTGCTGCGCCCGCTTCTGGCCTTCGCCATCGCTGCGGCGGGCGAGGCGGTGCTGGCCTCGGCCTTCGGCAGCGCGACCGTCATCGCCTTCGGCAAGCGGGTCTTCCTGTTCCTTGCGGTGCGCGCCTTTGCCCGCGACATGCTGGCCGACCCCTTCCTGCGCCTGCTCGGGCGCTACGTGCTGATCCCGGTCGCGGCGATCTATGCGCTCGGCCTGCTCGGCCCGGTCTCGGCCTGGCTGAACGGCTTCGTCATCAGTCTTGGCAACATCAGCTTCTCGGCGATGACGCTGATCCGCGGCATCGTGGCGGGCAGCCTGCTGTTCTGGCTGGGTGCCTGGTCGAACCGGCAATCGGCCAGCTACATCAAGGCCCAGGAAGACCTGCGCCCCGCCACCCGCGAGCTTGCCGCCAAGGCGGCCGAGATCGCGATCTTCGGCGCGGCCTTCCTGCTGCTTCTCAACATCCTCGGCATCGACCTGACCACGATTGCGGTGCTCGGCGGTGCGCTCGGCGTCGGCGTGGGCCTTGGCCTGCAACAGATCGCGGCGAACTTCGTCTCGGGCATCATCCTGCTGGTCGAGGGCCAGACGACCGTGGGCGACTACGTCGAACTCGACGGTGGCGAACGCGGGACCATCGTGAAGATGACCGCCCGGGCCTGCGTGCTGGAGACCTTCGACGGCAAGTGGATCGTGGTACCGAACGACCACTTCATCACCACCCGCGTCGTCAACTATTCCGATCAGGGCAGCGCCAACCGCTATGACGCGACCTTTTCGGTCAGCTATGACACCGACATCAACCGCGTGCCCGCGATCATCGAGGCGGCGGTCGGCGCGCTGCCCTTCGTGCTGAGGGCCCCCGACGGCCCGGACTGCGAGTTGCGGGGCTTTGGCGAAAGCGCGGTCGATTTCGCGGTGGAATACTGGGTGCAGGGCATCGACGACGGCAGGAACAAGTACCAGAGCCAGGTCCTGTTCGCCGTCTGGAACGCGCTGAAGCGCGAGGGGATCGAGATGCCATATCCCCACCGCGTCGTCGAACTGAAGAACGCCCCGGCCAAGGCGTGACCGAGAGCGTCGCCGCCCTTGTCATCGGCGCGGGCCCCGCCGGGCTGATGGCGGCGGAAGAGCTGTCGCGCGCAGGCCATGCGGTGGTCATTGCCGAGGCCAAGCCCAGCCCCGCGCGCAAGTTCCTGATGGCGGGCAAGTCCGGGCTGAACATCACGCGCGCGGGCACGGCCGCCGACATCGCCCGGGCCTGCGGGCGCAACTGGCTGGGCCCGGCGATCCTCGGGTTTGGCCCCGATCAAGTCGTGGGCTGGATGCAGGGCCTTGGCATCGACAGTTTCACCGGCTCGACCGGCCGCGTCTTTCCGACCGGGATGAAGGCCAGCCCGCTGCTGCGCGCCTGGCTGCGGCGGCTTGATGCGCAGGGCGTCACCTTGCGCACCCGCTGGCGCTGGACCGGCTGGCAGGGCGCAGCCCTGGCCTTCGACACGCCCGTAGGGCAGCGGCGGCTGACCGCCGGTGTCACCGTGCTGGCGCTGGGCGGTGCAAGCTGGGAGCGGCTCGGGTCCGACGCGGCCTGGGTGCCCTGGCTTCAGGACAGGGGCGTGACGGTCGCGCCGTTCCGCCCCGCCAACGTGGGCTTCCGGGTCGACTGGTCGGCCCACATGGCCGCTCATCTGGGCAAGGCGGTCAAGAACGTGGCCCTGACCGCCGGGGGCGCGACCCATCGCGGGGAATTCGTGCTGTCGCAGCGCGGGATCGAGGGCGGCGGCGTCTATGCCGTATCCGCCCCGGTGCGCGATGGCGCGGACCTGACGCTCGACCTGCTGCCCGACCTGACCGAGGCAGAGATTGCCCAACGCCTGATGCGCGCGCGGCCGGGCGAGTCGCTGGCCAACGCGCTCCGCAAGGCGCTGGGCCTGCCGCCGGAAAAGATCGCGCTTCTGCAGGAATGGGGTCGCCCGCTGCCCGCGGGTGCGGCGCTTGCCGCGCGCCTCAAGGCGCTGCCGGTGCGCCACGCCGGGCCCCGCCCCATCGACGAGGCGATCTCGACCGCGGGCGGCATCGCGGGCGACAGCCTGACCCCGGACCTCGAACTGCGCGCCCTGCCCGGCGTCTTTGCCGCAGGCGAGATGCTGGATTGGGAAGCCCCGACCGGGGGCTACCTGCTGACCGCCTGCCTGGCGACGGGCCGCTGGGCCGGGCTGGCCGCCGCCCGCCGCCTCAGCGCGGCAGGACCATCGCGCTGACCAGCGCCTTTCGCCGTGCGGCAACCTCTGCCGCGCAGGCGGCAAGGCGGGCGGGCGTGAAATACCCAGCGACATCGAGCAGGTTCACCGTGCCCCGAGCCCACCCCGCGTCATCGCGGACGGGCAGGCAGGCGACCGACCCGCAACCCAGCGCGACTATTGCCGCATGGTCGGGAAAGTCGCGGAACCCCTCGGGGTCATTCGCCACAAAGACCCCGCCGTCCCCGGCGAGGGCCGCCGCCCGTTCGGCCCCGGTCATCGGCTTGACCCCCGGCACCGGATAGGCCACCGGGTCCGAGGTCCAGAGCCGCCGGAACACGCCCGCAGACCCGTCGTTCAGCGTCACCGTGAACAGCTGCGCCGGCAGCGCCCGGTGCAGCGCGGCAAAGACTTCGTCCGTATCGTCCATCTCGCGCCCTCCCGCCACCGGGCACAGGCTTGCCGGTTCCCCGATGCCGCTGCAAGCCGGACTTGGCAGGCCCGCCCGCCCGGTGCAGAGTCGCCCCGGCAAGCGGAGAGCGTGGGCAATGGCAAACGGTGTAAGGCGGCGCGCGGTGCTGGCAGGCGGGGCAGCGATAGCCGCCGCCGCCGTCGGGGGGCGTACCTTCCTGCAGTCGCGCGAACTTTCGGCCCGTCGTGCCGCGGAACGTGCCCCGCTGCCGGACGCGCCCAGCCTGTCCGATCTGGTCCGCTACGCCAGCCTCGCCCCGAACAGCCACAATACCCAGGCCTGGCGCTTCGTGCCGGGCGGCGGTGGCATGACC
>JBJOQI010000330.1:0-4019 GCA_046050045.1 Pseudomonadota bacterium
CCAAGGCCCTGCCCAAGGGGATGGAGCTGTCGCATTTCTCGGTCCTGAACCACCTGGCCCACGCGACCGAGGAACGCAGCCCGGCGCAGCTGGCCGCCGCCTTTCACGTCACGCGCGGCGCAATGACGAACACGCTGACCAAACTGGAATGGGCAGGCCATATCCACATCCGCCCCGACTGGGACGACGCGCGGCGCAAGTTCGTCTCGATCAGCCCCGCCGGCCGCGCGGCGCGCGACGCCGCCCTTGCCGCCATTGCCCCGGTTCTGGCCGGTCTTGTCCGGTCGATCGGGGCCGACAGGGTGCGCGCCGCCCTTCCCGTTCTGCGCGACCTGCGCCAGCATCTCGACGAGATCTGAGGGCCAAACGTAGGCTGAACGTACGTACGTAAATCATACGTGGATCATACGTTGTGCATACCCTGGTTTTCGTCAGGAAATCAGCGGCTTGACCCCCAATTTCACGCCGGGCCGCGCAAACTTGTCGTCACGTAGTTGCACGACAGGTCCCGGTCGCTCAGCGACCAGCTCCAGCTGACCGGGTTGAACACCATGCCCTTGCGGTCCACCGGGTCCAGCCCGGCCTTGCGCAGCAGGGCATAAAGCTCGTCCGGCGTTATGAACTTTGCCCAGTCATGCGTGCCCTTCGGCAGCCAGCGCATCACCCATTCGGCCCCGACGATGGCCAGCATGAAGCTTTTCGGGTTCCGGTTCAGCGTCGAGCAGACCATCAGCCCGCCGGGCTTCAGCAACTCGCGGCAGGTGGTCAGAAATCCTTGCGGATCAGCCACATGCTCGACCACTTCCATGTTCAGAACCACGTCGAACCGCTCGCCCGTCGCGGCCAGCGCCTCGGCGGTGGTGTGGCGGTAGTCGATGCTCAGGCCCGACTGCTCGGCATGGATCCGCGCCACCGGAATGTTGCGCTCGGCCGCGTCCGCGCCCACGACCTCGGCCCCAAGCTGCGCCATCGGTTCCGACAGCAGGCCGCCGCCGCAGCCGATATCGAGGATGCGCAGCCCGGCGAAGGGCAGCGCCCCCCGCAAGTCACGCCCGAATTCACCAGCGATCTGTGCGGTAATGTAATCCAGACGACAGGGATTGAGCATGTGCAGCGGGCGGAACTTTCCGTTCGGATTCCACCACTCCGCCGCCATCGCCTCGAACTTGGCGACCTCTGCGGGATCGACGGTATTCACGCTCATGCGAATCTCCGGGTTTTCATCGGCCGGCCCCGGTAGCAGTCGGGGGCGGCTCGGGTTATATAGGGCAAACATGGACCGGGTCGCAGGTCATAAGCGCGCAGTCGCACATCTTTACCCGCAGATCGAGCCCTTCGATCAGCGCCTGCTTGATGTTGGCGATGGCCACCGGATCTATGTCGAGCAGTGCGGGCACCCGAACGGGCGTCCCGTCGTGGTTCTGCACGGCGGTCCGGGCGGCGGCTGTTCGCCCGCGATGCGGCGCTATTTCGACCCTGCGGAATATCGCATCATCCTGTTCGACCAGCGCGGCTGCGGCCGGTCACGCCCCCACGCCAGCGTCAACGCGAACACGACCTGGCACCTTGTCGGCGACATCGAGACGATCCGGACGACCCTCGGCATCGACAGCTGGATCATCTTCGGCGGCAGCTGGGGGGCGACGCTGGCGCTGGTCTATGCCCAGAAGTACCCCGAACGCGCCGCCCATCTGGTGCTGCGCGGCGTCTTCCTGATGACCCGGGCCGAGCTTGACTGGTTCTACGGCGGCGGGGCCGGGGCCTTCTGGCCCGACCTCTGGGCCGAGTTCAGCGCCCCGATCCCCGAAGGCGAACGCCACGACCTGATCGCGGCCTATCACCGGCGGCTGTTCTCGGGCGACCTGATGACCGAGACGCGGCATTCCCGCACCTGGGCCGCCTGGGAAAACGCGCTGGCCAGCATCGACCACGATGGCCCCCTGGGCGAGGCCCCGGCCGACTATGCCCGCGCCTTTGCCCGGCTCGAGAACCACTATTTCAGCAACGCGGGTTTTCTCGACCGCGATGGCCAGATCCTGCAGGACATCGGCCGCATTGCCGAGGTTCCGGGAACCATCGTCCAGGGCCGCTACGACATGATCTGCCCGCCGGTTTCGGCCTGGAAACTGTCGCAGGCCTGGCGGCGCGCCCGGCTGCACATGATCCCCGCCGCCGGCCACGCCCTGTCCGAGGCCGGCATCAGCGCAGAACTGGTGCGGATCATGGACGGCCTGCGCGGCTGAAGGCCCTGCCGGTTCATCCACCTGTCACAGTGCCGCACTACACGCAGCCCTGAACAACGGGGGTGCAGATGAACGATCCCGGCTACGATCTCGACGAAGCCTACGACATCAACGGTCCGGACGACGCCCGGAAGATGTACGGCGACTGGGCGCAGACCTATGACACCAGTTTCGGTCAGGCCTGGGGCTATATCGCCCCGCGCGAGATCGCCGCGATCCTGAAGGCAGAGTTCGCGGGCGGCGAGATCCTCGACATCGGGGCGGGCACCGGGCTGGTCGCCGAACATCTACGCGGGCTTGTTGTCGATGCGCTCGACATCACCCCCGAGATGCTGCGCGTGGCCGAGGGCAAGGGCCTCTACCGCCAGTTGATCGAAGCCGACCTGACCGGCCCGTTGGCCATCGCGGACGGCAGCTACGACGCGGTGATTTCCTGTGGCACCTTCACCCATGGCCATGTCGGGCCGGAATGCTTCCCCGAACTGCTGCGCATCACCCGCCCCGGCGCGCTTTTCGTCTGCGGCACGATTCCGGCGGTTCTCGACGGCGCGGGTTTCGGGTCGGCGCTTGCCGGACTCGTCGCAACGGGCCGGATCGAACCCGTCCGCTTCCGCGACATCCCGATCTACGAAGGCGCGGACCACCCCCACAAGGACGACCGCGGACTGGTGATGGTGTTCCGGACGCTCTGACCGGATTCCGTTCTTGCAGTATCGGGGCGCATCCCCTATATCCCCCTCAACAGCGCGGCTCCGGGGTCCAAACCCGAAGCCCACCGGGAAAGATCGACGGGCCGCGCGGCCCGTTTTTTTGTTTTTGGACTGGTCCCATGACCGACCTTATCGCCAAGACCGCCATCGACCGGCGCCTCGCCGAGATCGTGACCCCCGCCATCGAAGGGCTGGGGTTCGAACTGGTGCGCATCCGTCTGATGGGCGGCAATACCAAGACGCTCCAGATCATGGCCGACCGCCCCGAGGGGGGCATCGATGTCGATGACTGCGGCCGGATCTCGACCGCCGTCAGCGCCGTGCTCGACGTCGAGGACCCGATCGAGGACGCCTATCACCTCGAGGTTTCCTCGCCCGGCATCGACCGCCCGCTGACCCGGCTCAAGGATTTCGACCTCTGGGAAGGCTACGAGGCCAAGATCGAGACGGCCGAACCGATCGACGGACGCAAGCGCTTCAAGGGCTTCATCCGCGGCACGGAGGGCGACGAGGTTCTGGTCGAGATCGAGAACCAGGGCGAGCAGGTCGTGATCGGCCTGACCTTCGAGCTTCTGTCCGATGCCAAGCTTGTCCTGACCGACGAGCTGATCACCGAAATGCTGCGCCAGAAGAAGGCGTCCGGCGCGATTGATGAAACTGCCTTCGACGAGATCGTCGAGGAACCCGAGACTTCGGAGGAGAACTGACATGGCGATTACCTCAGCCAACCAGCTGGAACTGCTTCAGACGGCCGAGGCCGTCGCGCGGGAAAAGATGATCGACCCGGATCTGGTGATCCAGGCGATGGAGGAAAGCCTCGCCCGCGCCGCCAAGTCGCGTTACGGGGCCGAGATGGACATCCGCGTGGCGATCGACCGCAAGACCGGCCGCGCCAGCTTCACCCGCGTCCGCACCGTGGTCGAGGATGACGCCGTCGAGAACTACCAGGCCCAGGTGACCGTCGCCCAGGCCAAGCCCTATCTGGCCGATCCCAAGGTCGGCGACGTGATCGTGGACGAGGTTCCCCCCGTCGATCTGGGCCGCATTGCGGCGCAGTCGGCCAAGC
>JBJOQI010000331.1:0-3365 GCA_046050045.1 Pseudomonadota bacterium
TCGACAGGACGATGCCAAGCTCGCGCAACTCCTCGGGCAGGTTGGCGCGAATGTCGGCCCCGGCCGCGCCGGCCGTCTCGTAGGACGGCAGCGGCACCGCAGGATCGGCCCAGCCCTCGCGCAGCACCTCGATCACCGGGGTCATCGACCCGGCCCCTTCATCTTGACCCGAAATACTCCCGCCGGAGGCATCCCGCACCCTCAGCCCGCGCCGCGCAGGGCATCGGCGATCCGGGCGGCAAGACGCCGCGCCACCTCGTCCTTGGCCATGCGCGGCCAGCTTTCGGCACCTGCCTCCGTCACGATGGTCACCGCATTCTCGGTCCCGCCCATGATGCCCGTGCCGGGCGAGACGTCGTTGGCCACGATCCAGTCGCAGCCCTTGCGGGCGCGCTTGGCGGTGGCATGGGCGATGACTTCGTCGGTTTCAGCGGCAAAGCCCACGACCAGCGCGGGGCGGCCCTTCTTCAGTCCGGCGACCGTAGCCAGGATGTCGGGGTTCTCGGCAAACTCCAGCGCCGGGGCCTTGCCGGTGCCGTCCTTCTTCATCTTCCGGTCGCTGCCATTGGCCACGCGCCAGTCGGCCACGGCGGCGGCAAAGACCGCGGCCTCGGCGGGCAGCGCGGCCTGAACGGCGTCAAGCATCTGGCGGGCAGTTTCGACCCTTACCACAGTCACTCCGGCGGGCGGCGGTACGCTGGCCGGGCCGGTGACGAAGGTGACCGCCGCCCCCAGATCGCGCAGAGCGGCGGCAAGCGCCGTTCCCTGCGCCCCCGATGACCGGTTGGCGATGTAGCGCACCGGGTCGATGGGCTCGTGCGTCGGGCCCGAGGTTACCAGCACGTGGCGGCCCGACAGCGGCCCCTCGCCCAGCGCGGCCTCGACCGCCGCCACGATCTCCAGCGGTTCGGACATGCGGCCCGGCCCGTATTCGCCGCAGGCCATCTCGCCCTCGTTCGGGCCGACGAAGAGGACGCCATCGCCCCGCAGGGTCGCAAGGTTGCGTTGCGTGGCCGGATGGGTCCACATCCGGACGTTCATTGCGGGGGCGACCAGGACGCGGGTATCCGTCGCCAGCAGCAGCGTCGAGGCGAGGTCATCCGCCCGCCCCTGCGCCATCTTCGACATCAGGTCCGCCGTGGCGGGCGCGACCACGATCAGGTCGGCCACGCGCGACAGCTGGATATGGCCCATCTCGGCCTCGTCGGTCAGGTCGAAAAGCGCGCGGTAGACCTTTTCGCCCGCCAGTGCCGCAACCGAAAGCGGCGTCACGAATTCCTCGCCCGCCCTGGTCAGCACCGGCGTCACCGCCGCGCCGCGTTCCTTCAGCCGCCGGATCAGGTCGAGCGACTTGTAGGCCGCGATGCCGCCGCCGATGACCAGAAGGATGCGTTTGCCGTCAAGCATGCCGGGCCCCTGCCTTTCGCCCGCCAAGGATTAGGCGCGGGCCGAGGGGAAGACAAGCGAGGCGGCGTCAACCGAGGAAATGCACGATCTCGCGCGACTGGGATTCCAGGCTGCGGCGCATCTTCGCGAAGGCCGCGGCCTCGAGCTGGCGGACACGTTCCTTCGACAGGCCCAGCTCTTCGCCGAGCGATTCCAGCGTACGCGGCTCGTCCCGCAGCTTGCGCTCGGCGACAATGTAGCGCTCGCGGGCGCTCAGGGCATCCATCGCGGACTTGAGCCATACGCGCAGATGGCGCCCGTCATGCGCCTCGGCCACGATGTCGGCGGCCTGCGCACCGTCATCCTCGAGCGTTTCGATCCATTCGCGGCCCTCGTCCTCGGAGGACTGGGTCGCGTTGAGAGAAAAGTCCGAGCCGGACAGCCGGCCATCCATCATCTCGACATCGGCAAGCGAGACACCGATCTCATGCGCGGCCATCTCGCGCAGCTGGTGGGCGTCCAGATGCTGGCCTGCCGCCGTCGCCTCGCGTTCAAGCCGCGCCTGCACGCGGCGCAGGTTGAAGAACAGGGCCTTCTGGCTGGAGGTGGACCCGGTGCGCACCATCGACCAGTTGCGCATCACATAGTCCTGGACCGAGGCCTTGATCCACCAGACGGCGTAGGTCGAGAAGCGCACGCCCCGGTCGGGGTCGAACTTGTCGGCCGCCTTCATCAGGCCCAGCCCCGCCTCCTGGATCAGGTCGTTCATCGGCGCGCCGTAGCGGCGGAACTTCGCGGCCATCGAAATGGCAAGGCGCATGTAGGCGGTGACGAGGCGGTGCAGCGCCTGTTCGTCGCGGTGGTCGCGCCAGGCATAGGCAAGGCGAAGCTCGGTTTCGGCGTCGAGCAGCTCTGCCCGCATTGCCTTGCGCGACATCGAATGGTCGCTATACCCGTCAAGGGCCATGGTGCCCTCCCTTCTTCTGCGTTCGCGTCCAGAAGTCTTGTATGTCTCTTACGGGGGTGCCCGATGACCGGATCACTCGGCGGACTGGGCGGACCGAGGCTCGCGCTGTTTCTGGGCGGCGCGCGGTCGGGCAAGTCGCGGCTGGCCGAGCGATACCTGCGCGCGGCCCCCGGCCCCTGTCACTACATCGCCACTGCCGAGACGCTCGACGCTGAAATGGCCGCGCGCGTCGCCCGCCACCGGGTCGACCGGGGCGGCGACTGGGTGACCCACGAGGTGCCGCTGGACCTGGCCGAGGTGCTGCCGCGCCTGCCGGAGGGGGCACAGGTGCTTGTCGACTGCGCGACGCTTTGGTTGTCGAACCATCTGCTGCGAGGCAGTGACCTGGACGCAGAATGCGCCAGGCTGATGACGGCCCTTGCCACCTGCCCGGCGCGACGGATCGCGATCGTGTCGAACGAGGTGGGCTGGGGGATCGTGCCCGACAATGCGCTGGCCCGCGCCTTCCGCGACGCGCAGGGCCGGCTGAACCAGCAGCTTGCAGCGGCATCGGGGCTGGTCGTCGGGGTGATGGCGGGACTGCCCTTGGTGCTGAAGGGACAGGCGCCCGAAGGCATCTTCGATCACCTTGCGTGATGCAGCTGCGCGCAAATCGCGATTTCAGTTCCCTTGTACGGCCCGGTAGTCAGGCAGAGGGTGCGACTGACTCGGAAGGAGAAGCCCATGACCTATGACCTCGTGATCGGCGACCGCGCCTATTCCAGCTGGAGCTTGCGCGGCTGGCTGCTCTTCGATGCATTCGGCATTCCGGTGAAGACGCATTCGGCGCGGCTTTACACCGACGAATTGCCAACCCTTCTGAAGTCCTTTTTCCCGGGCAGGACGGCGCCCACCATGCGCACCCCCGACGGGGTGGTGGTGCCCGAGACCATCGCCATTGCCGAGGAACTGGCCAGCCGCCACCCCGAGGCCGGGCTATGGCCTGCCGACCCGAAGGCGCGGGCAGTGGCCC
>JBJOQI010000332.1:0-3120 GCA_046050045.1 Pseudomonadota bacterium
CCGCCGTTCAGGTCGCGCGCCAACTCGCCCGCGCGGTCGGCCATCCCCAGCCGCTCCAGTGCCGCCCCGACCCGCAGCCGCGCGTCGCGCCCGCCGATGCCATGAAGCGCAGCGGCATAGGTCAGGTTGCGGCCAACGGTCAGGTCAAGGTCAAGCGTTGGCTGCTGAAAAACCACGCCCATCGCGGCAAGCGCCCGCAACGGGTCTTGTGAGATGTCGTGCCCCGCCACCTCGATCCTGCCCGCCTGAATGGCAAAGAGCCGCGTCGCCAGCGAAAACAGCGTCGACTTACCCGCCCCGTTCGGGCCGAGCAGCGCGCAGAACCGCCCCTGCGCCACCTCGAACCCGACCGCATCGAGCGCCCGGCGCTGGCCATAGGCATGGCTCAGTCCGCGAACGGTCAGGCCGGGGCTGGGGCGGGCGCCGGTCACTCGATCACGACCTCGACCGACATGCTGTCATATCCCGGCACGCCAAGCGCATAGGTGCCTGGCCGGATCGCGACAAAGCCGATCTCCATCGTTCCGGCCTCGTCGAACTCGATCGAGTCGATGCCATAGGGCCGGATTTCCAGCCCCTCGATGACGATCTCGTCGATCCAGATCGCCCGGAAGAACCCCGCGCCCGCCAGGCCGAGCTCTTGCGAGCCGTCGGCCTCGATCTCGATCTCGTAGTAGGTGCCCGACTTCAGCCGCAGTGGCCCATCGGCAAACGGTTGCCCGGCCGCCAGCAGGATCGGCGGAAGATCCACCTTGTTCCCCGCCGCCAGCAGTCCAGCAGGTGCACCGCCTTCCTGCGCAAGTACGGGAATTGACACGAAGGCAAAACCACATCCGATCAACAGCTTGCGCATGGTTCCTAACCTTTCGTCGGTCGCATGGCGGCACCCCAGGGGAACCGCCCGACCTTGATCGACGCCACCGCCTCTCGCGCCTCAACGTCGATCACCGTCACGTCGCCCGAAACGCCATTTGTGGTGAAAAGCTTCGAATGATCCTGCGAGAAGGCCATGTGCCAGACGCGGCGCCCGACAAGGATGTAGTCCTCGACCTCCAGCGTTTCGGCATTTACCACCGCCACATGGTTCGACGGCCCCAGCGCCACGAAGACCGTCCTCTGGTCGGGGGTAAAGGCAAAGCCCACCGGCTGGATCAGATCGTCGTTCACCCCGGTGATCGCAAAGCGGACCTTCCCGACCTCGGCCTGGTCGGCGACATTGAACACCGTCACTGTGCCACCGATTTCCGAGCTCACCCACAGGCGGCTGCCGTCCGAGGTGAATTCGGCATGACGCGGACGGCTGTCGACCAGTGTATTGGCGAACAGCTCATGCGTGGCGGTGTCGATCCAATGCGCCATGTTGGTCGTTTCCGATGTGGTGATGGCGATCTTCCCGTCGGGCGATACGGCCATTCCCTCCGGCTCGATGCCGACGTTGATCTGCGCAACGACGGTGCGCGTCTCGGTATCGACAACCGTCGTCACCGCGTCATCCTCGTTGGCGATGTAGAGATGCCGGTTGTCCGGGGCGAGCGCGAACTGCTCCGGATCCTCGCCCGAGGGCAGTTCATGCAGGATCTCGCCCGTCCCGGGGTCCATCACCTGCACGCTGTCGCTGTCCGAGGCGCAGATGTAGACGCGCGAGAAGTCCTTGGAAAACGTGATCCCGCGCGGCCGTTCGCCCGTCGGGATCGTCCGCACGACCGAAAGGGTTTCCACGTCGATCACGCTGATCGTGTCGTCCTTTTCGTTGGTGACCCAGATTTCCTCGGCCCCGGCGGCCCCGGCCGCCAAGGCGATCACCGATGCCCCGGCAAGAGCCGCTAGTCCTTGAATGCGCGGCATCCGCTTTCCTCCTCGTCCAGTCCCAGGGTATCAAGCTCGTTGCGCCGGTGCAGGAACCCCTCGACCGGCGCCATGGCCACCAGCGCCCGGTCATTGGCCACCGCGACGGGCTGGCGCATCTGCCCGTTCCACGCCCGGAAGCTCAGCGGTCGGCCCTTGAACCCGTCAAGCGCGAAGTCCTCGGACAGCATGTAGGCCCGCAAGACACCCGGATCGGCCGAGTCCGTGCGCGTCACCGCCTCGGCAATCGCGCGGACGGCGGCCCAGGCGGCATAGTCCTGTCCCCGCATGTCGCGGCCCGTCGTGGCCTCGAACCGGTTTTGCAGCTGCACCGCGCCCCAGGCTTCGACCGCGGGCGCCCAGGCCGCAGGTACCAGCCCGTCAGACCCCGCCACGGGGCGCGGCAGCCAGGTGTTGTGCTCGACATAGCGCCCGAAATCATCCGTCGCATCCGCCACGATCAGAACGTCATGCTCTGGCAGGTCCTGCAAGAAGCGGGGCACCTCCTGCATGGTCGATTCCCGCAGGTCGGTGTCAAAGCTCCAGGTCTTGTCACCCTCGATCCGCACGCCGAATTTTGCAGCCGAACGGCGATAGGCGTCCGCCAGCGTTGCGTCTGTGTCATTCGGCCCGACGACCAGCGCCACGCGGGCCCATTGCCGCGCCGCCAGCACTTGCATCAGCGCGTCCGTCTCGGCCGCCTGTTCAAGTGCCGTATGCAGCAGATTGCCACGGCAATCTTCAGACCGCAGTTCAGCATCACCGCTTGACACGTTGAAAAACAACGATTCCGCGCCAGAACCGGCGACCAGAAGCACCGCATCCTTCGGGCCTTCGACCAGCACCAGCGCCGACCGCGACAGCAGGTTCGCCGCCGCTGCAGCCAAATCCCCGCCCGGCGCGACCGAGACCACCTCGAACCGGTAGTCATGCCCGAGAAAGCCGCCCGTGGTCCGGCTGTCGGCCATGGCCAGCCGGGCTCCCGCGATCCCGAGGTCTTCGGGAACCGGGTCGAGGTTCGACAGCACCGGCGGGCTGTCAACCTCCTGCCGCAGGTAGCCGATGGTCACGGTCAAGTCGGCCCGGGCCGCGCCGGCGGCCAGACCGAATGCCGTCATGGCTGTCAGGATAACCCCTGCCCGCATCGCGTCCTCCCGAGGTCGAAGCCTTGCCCAAGCTGTGCCACAGACAAATTCGACCAAAGTCTCACCTCGCGAACGCCCCGCTTTCCACCTTGGTCGAATGGCCGGGCTGCGCCCGTCCCGGCTATCCAGA
>JBJOQI010000333.1:0-5587 GCA_046050045.1 Pseudomonadota bacterium
CAGAACCGCGACGAACAGCAGTCGGGCCCCGTGCCTCATGTCGGCCTGCCATAGCGGATGAAGGGCGATTTAACCCCTACGCGGTCATAGAGCATCCGGCCCGCGTAGTTGAATTCCTGCGTCAGCCAGTAGACCGACGGCGCCCCGGCGCGGTCGGCTTCGGCATAAACGGCCTCGATCAGCGCGCGCCCGGCACCCGTACCCCGTGCCTCGGGGGCGACGAACAGGTCTTGCAGATAGCAGACATCCTCGATCTTCCACCCGCTGCGGTGGAACAGGTAATGCACCAGACCGACAACGACGCCGTCGCGCTCGGCCAGCAGGCCATAGGGGCCGGGGTGATCGCGCTCGACCATGCGCCGGAAGGTCTGGGCATAGACGGCGGCGGGCAGGGCCGTATTGTAAAAGGCAAGATAGTCAGACCAGAGCTGCCGCCAGACCGGCTCGTCCTCGCACGTCACGGGGCGGATCGTCACGCTCATGCGGTCACAGCGGCCGGGCCGAAATGCCGGTCATGTACGGGGGAGACATGGCCACGACGACTGACCCTGTCGGTGACTTTCACGATGCAAGGGCAATGTTTCTCCATCCAGTAGCGGTCCATCCATTGCACCAGCATCCAAAGATAGATGTCGAGCATGCTGAACCCGGAGCGAAGACAGTAGTCGCCGCCCTCCAGCTGGTTCTCGAACAGCGCGTAGTGGCGCTGCACATAGTCGCGCGCCGCCGTTTCGACCGCCTCGCTACAGGCCGGATCGGCCGTGTAGCGGTCGGGATAATAGCGGCGCAACTCGCCTTCGTAGACGTTCGCGTGGAAGTAGAGCAGCCAGCGGTCGTGGCTTGCCCGTGCTGCGGTGCCGGGCGGCGGCGCGAGACGCTCTGCGGGGAAGGCATCGGCGATGTGCAGAAGGATCGCAGCCCCTTCGGTGATGACCGTGCCGTCCGGATGCACCAGGGCCGGAACTTGCCCGCGCGGGTTCACAAGCGCAAAGCGCGCCGTCGCGTCCGGCTCCTTTGCGACATCGGCAATGTCAAAGTCGGCCCCGGCCTCGGCCAGAGCGGCTTCGGACGCCGCCGACCCTGTGCCCGGCCTCCCGTAAAGCCGATAGCGCCCGCCCTGTCGCGAATCCTCCGGCACGTCTCGCCCCGATTGCCGTTTCCCTCGTCCCTAGGGATACACAGGGTCGGGCGGCACTGACCAGCGCGAAGTTTCCGGCTGGCCTGCGGCAGGCTGGCCTGCTTGACATCCCGGCCCGCCGCGCGCTCTGGGTTGGCGCAATGGGAAAGGGCAGGGCAGCCATGCGCAAGGATCGCCTCGACGGTTTCGGTGCAACCGCCCTGACGGGCTTTGCCCTGTTCCTGGCGCTGAACCAGATCATCATCAAGCTGGTCAATGACGGGCTTCAGCCGGTGTTCTTCGCCGGCCTGCGGTCGCTGATCGCGCTTGTCTGCCTGTCGATCTGGCTGGGCCGCCGGGGCGCCTTGCCGGACCTTGGCGGCAAGGACCGGTTCTGGGGTGTGACTTCGGGCCTGTTCTTCGCGGCCGAGTTCATCTTCATGTTCATCGCGCTCGACCTGACCAGCGTCACGCGGGTCGCCATCCTGCTTTACTCCATGCCGATCTGGATGGCGCTCGGCTCGCATTTCCTGCTGCCGGGAGAGACTCTGTCGCGGCGAAAGCTGCTTGGCCTGGCGCTGGCCTTCGGCGGCGTCGTCATTGCCCTTGCCGATCGCGGGTCCGGCGTGGCGCGGGACGGCACCGCCCCCAGCCTGATCGGCGACGCCCTTGCACTGGCGGCGGCGATCTCCTGGGCCGGGATCGCGCTTGTGGCCCGCGGGACCAGCTTCCGCGAGGTCCGGCCTGACGCGCAGCTTTACTGGCAAGTGCTGGTTTCGGCGCCCGTCCTGCTGGTCGCCAGCCTCGCCTTCGGCCCGCTACTGCGCGACCTGCAGCCCTGGCATCTGGCCGGGCTGGCCTATCAGGGCATTGTCGTCGCTGCCGCTGGCTTCGTCTTCTGGCTCTGGCTTCTGTCGGTCTACCCGCCGTCGGGTGTGGCAAGCTTTTCCTTCCTGACGCCGGTGTTCGGCGTCGCGCTCGGCTGGCTGCTTCTGGGCGAAAGCGTGGGTCCGCCCCTGATCGCCGCGCTGGTCCTCGTCGCAGTCGGGATCGTGCTGATCAACCGGCCCCGTCCGCCAGCCTGATCTCGGCCCAGACCGGCAGGTGATCGGAGGCGACCCGCGACAGGGCCGAGACATGCACCCCCGCATCGACAAGATGCGCACCGAGTCCGACGGCAAACCGGTCGAGCCTGCCCACTGGCCGCAGGGCGGGATAGGTCCGGCCCGGAACATGGACATGAAAGTCCCCATGCAAGGGTGCCGTCCCGTTGCGCGGCGACCACTCGTTGTAGTCGCCCGCAATGACGGTCGGCATCGGGGAATGACGCGACAGGGCAGCCCGGATCGCCGCAAGCTGCATCAGCCTGTAGCGCCGGATCAGCCCGAGATGGACGCCCACGATCCGGAGTGACACCGTGCCTGTGGAAACCTCTGCCAGGATCGCGCCGCGCGGTTCCAGTCCGGGCAGCACAATCCTTTGCGTCCGCTGCACGTGCCAATCCTGCCGCATGAGGATCGCCTGACCATGCCAGCCAAGGCTCGCCCCGTTCAACGCATGGTCCAGAACCTGATGGCGGCCCCGCGCCAGCACCTCTGCGCGCGACAGCGCCGCGGGTCTGCTGCCCAGCCGGTGATCGGTTTCCTGCAGCACGACCAGATCGGCTGCCACCTCGTCGATCACGTCGAGAATCCGGTCGGACGACCGCCGCCTGTCCATCCCGAGGCATTTGTGGATATTGTAGCTGGCAAGGCGCAGGACCATGCCCTTCGTATAGGTTTCCCGGATCATGACTTGAAGATGCGAGCAGGCACGACAATGTCACACCCATGCGCCCGTTGAACTTCAAAAGCCAGCCCCTCATCGTGCGGACGGTCTGGGTCCTGCTGCTGGCCGCTATGGCACTCGCTCTGTTCGAGGGGCGCTGGTCGCTGGCCTTCGTGGCGCTCTCGACCTTCGTCCTGTCGCTTGTGCCTTACGTTTTCGAACGGCGCTTCGGCATCGAGCTTCCGGTCTCGTTCCTTGCCGGAACGGTCGCCTTCATCTTCGCCACGATCTTCCTGGGCGAGGCCTTCGATTTCTACAACCGGTTCTGGTGGTGGGATGTCGCGCTGCACGGCGGCTCGGCCGTAGGCTTCGGCATGGTCGGCTTCATCTTCGCCTTCACGCTGTTTGAAGGGTCGCGCTATGCCGCACCTGCCTGGGCGATCTCGCTTCTGGCCTTCTGCGTCGCCCTGTCGATCGGCGCTATCTGGGAAGTCTTCGAATTCGCGATGGACCAGATCTTCGGCCTGAACATGCAGAAGTCGGGCCTTGTCGATACGATGTGGGACCTGATCGTCGACATGATCGGGGCGTCCTTCGGGGCGCTCGCCGGGTTCTTCTTCCTGATCGGGCGCGAGTTCGGAGGGCTCTCGGGTGTCATTGCCGAGTTCGTGCGGCTGAACCGCCGCCTGTTCCGTCGCCTTCGCCGGTAAGGCGCGACAGCGTCACGTTCCGCAGAAGGTCCGCCTGACACGCTCGTCCTCAAGCGGCGCGCGGGTCAGGTCGTCAAAGGCGGTGTCCGCCTGAAAGGGGCTGGCAAGCGCCGCGTTCAGCCGCTGGAACGGGGCAAGATCACCCTGAACAACGGCTGCGATGGCCGCTTCGATCCGGTGGTTGCGCGGAATCCGTGCGGGGTTGGCCGCCGCCATGACGGCAGCCGCATCGCGCTCGCCCCGCAGCCTGTCCTGCCATGCCTCGTGCCAGGCCAGGAAGGGCGCGCGGTCCACAAACTCGTCCTGCGTCGTGCCGTCGCCGAGCCCGCGGAAGACGCGCGTGAAATCGGCCGTCTGCTCTGCCATCAGGGCAAGCAGACCCTCGATCAGCGCAAAGTCCTCAGGCGACGGGGCCGCGAAGCCGACCTTGGCCCCGAAAACCCTGAGCCATTCGGCCTGATAGACCGTCCTGAACACCTCAAGCGTCGCCGTCGCCTCCTCGACTGCCGTCGCCTCGTCTCCCATCAGCGGCAGCAGGCAGGACGCGAACTGCGCGAGGTTCCACAACGCGATCTGCGGCTGGTTGGCATAGGCATAGCGGCCCTGATGGTCGATCGAGGAAAACACCATGCGCGGGTGGTAGCCATCCATGAAAGCGCAGGGACCATAGTCGATCGTCTCGCCCGAGATGGCCATGTTGTCGGTGTTCATCACGCAATGAATGAAGCCAAGCCCCATCCAGCGCGCCACAAGCTTCGCCTGCCGCGTGGCGACCGCGCCGATCAGGGCAAGCGGGGTTTCCGCCTCGGGGTAGTGCCGCCCGATCACATGGCGGGTCAGCAGGTCCAGCGCCTCGGTATCCTCGCGCGCCGCAAAGTACTGGAAGGTGCCGACGCGGATGTGGCTTGCGGCAACGCGGGTCAGCACGGCGCCGGGCAGGCCGGTTTCACGCCAGACCGTCTCGCCCGTGGCCACCGCCGCCAGGGCGCGCGTCGTCGGCACCCCCATCGCCGCCATCGCCTCGGACACGATGTATTCCCGCAGGACCGGCCCCAGCCAGGCCCGCCCGTCGCCCCGCCGCGAAAACGGGGTCTGACCCGAGCCCTTCAGCGCAATGTCGAACCGCGCGCCGTCCGGTGCGAGAACCTCGCCCAGCAGGATCGCCCGCCCGTCGCCCAGCTGCGGGTTCCAGCCTCCGAACTGATGGCCCGCATAGGCCTGTGCCAGCGGGGCTGCGCCTTCGGGAACGGCATTCCCGGCCAGAACCGCCAGCCCCTCGGGCGACCGCAGCGCAGCAGCATCAAGGCCCAGCCGGTCGGCAAGCGCGCCGTTTAGCGCCAGAAGTGAGGGCTCTCGCACCGGCACCGGATCCTGCCGCGCATGAAAACGCTGGGGCAGGCGGGCGTAGGAATTGTCGAAGCGGGCTCGAAGGGTCATGGGGCCAATATAGGCCGGACCGGTGGCGGGGCCAACCGCCCGGTCCCTAGAGCCGCGCGATCCGCTCGCTCAACAGTGCGTAGAAGCCCGCCCGGTCTACTCCCCCCATGAACAGCGCATTCGCCGCGCGCCCCGAGACGCGCCACCAGTCCGCGACCGTCGCGCCCAGGGTGAACTCGCCCGCGGTCTCGATCATCACGTTGATGTGGCGGCCCTGGAACAGCTCGGGCTTCAGCAGATAGGCGATCACGCAGGGGTCATGCAGCGGCGCGCCCTCGCTGCCGTATTTCGCGGTGTCGAAACGCTCGAAAAAGTCCGTCCAGCTGGCAACCGCCCGGCCGACCGGGGTGCCGAGACCACGCATCTCTTCCACCCAGGCCCGGCTGGTCAGCGCCTTGTGCGTCACGTCGAGTGGCATGACCACCAGCGGCACGCCCGACCGGAACACGATGTCGGCGGCCTCGGGATCGACATAGATGTTGAATTCGGCGGCCGGGGTGATGTTTCCGCCTTCGAAATAGCCCCCGCCCATCAGGACGATTTCGGCGATTCGCGG
>JBJOQI010000334.1:0-6879 GCA_046050045.1 Pseudomonadota bacterium
CCACCTGGCCTCGCAGACGATCGCGACCACGTTCTGATCTCGCCAAGCCTGAACCCCAGGCAAGGCACCGGACCGCGCCCCGCAACGGGCGCGGTCCTTGCGTTTCGGGGGGGCAGACCAGGCCCGGATCGCTTGACGGAATTCCTGAACGAATTGTTTCCCAACCACTGCGCGGGGGCCCCTTTTGGCGCGGATACCGCCGCAAAGGTGCCATTTTGCGAAGGTTAATGGGACCAGAGAACAGAGGTCTGCCCCGTGCCCATCACCCCTTTGACGGGGGCGCGCCGGGAGCCAAGGAGATGACGATGCAGAAGCAGCTCGAAGACTTCGTGTCCGGCGAAGACGGCGCGATCACGGTGGACTGGGTCGTGCTGACCGCCTCGATCGTGGGCCTCGGCATCGCCGCGGTCACGGCGATCACCGGCAACCTCGATACCGTGGGCGACCAGGTCGACAACTTCCTGTCCTCGCAGACGATCGCGACGACATTCTGATGCCGGGGGCGGCCGAGGCTGCCCTGCACGCCGACAGATCCGGGCCGGGCGCGAGAAGTCGCGCGCGGCCCGATGTCACTGGCGGCAAGACGATGGTTCGGTGACGCGGTGCCTTGACGTTTCCAATTGTCGCAGATTCCATAGCTGCGCACGCCTTTGAACACGATTTGGCCCTAATCTTGCGTAATGCAATGATCGGCGGGCCATGAGTCTTGGCCCAAGCAGGAACGATCTGCCGGATCTCCGGCAAGTGATGGAAAGGAAGAGTCATGAGGATGGTATTTGCGCTTGTCCTTCTCCTGGGGGTGGGGCTTGCGGGCTTCGCCGTCTACATGGCGCAGAACTACTTCGCCCAGCTCCAGGTCCAGCGCGACCAGCTTCTTGCCGCGCAGGCCAGCTCGGTGAAGCTGGTCGATGTCGTGGTCTTCAAGCGCGCCTTTGCCTATGGCGAGCGCTTCACCAAGGACGACCTCGAGGTCGTGAAGATGCAGGAGGGCAAGGTGCCCGAAGGCGTCTATCCCGCGATCATCGGCGAGCCGATGCCGCTGCCGAAGGGCAAGGGCCAGCCGAAGGTGCCCGCGGCCCCGGGCGCGGCCGCACCGAAACCGCCGGCCGCCGCGCCGGCCGCAAACGGGCAGAAGCCCGCCAAGAACGGCGCGCCGGTCTATGGCGTGTTCATGGAGGGCGAGACGCGCCCGCGGGCCACGCTGCGCAGCTATGAGAAATACGAGCCCTTGCTGGCCCGAAAGATCACCGAGCCGGGCGTGGACGCCGGGATCAACGCCAACCTGACCGCGGGCATGCGCGCGTTCGCGATCAACGTCGACGTGTCCTCGGGCGTGTCGGGCTTCCTGCGGCCGGGCGACCGGGTCGATGTCTACTGGACTGGCGTGGCCAACAATACCGAGGTGACCAAGCTGATCGACCAGGCGGTCCGGCTGATCGCCATCGACCAGAGCGCCGATGCCGACCGGTCGGAAGAGACCAAGGTCGCACGGACCGTCACCATCGAGGCGACCCCGACGCAGGTTGCGGCGCTGGCGCAGGCCCAGTCCTCGGGACGGCTGACGCTGTCGCTGGTCGGCCAGGGCGACGAGACGCTGTCGGAGGCGGTCGAGATCGACCAGAACACCCTGCTCGGCATCACCGAGGAAGAGGTGATCCAGGCCGAGAAGCCCAAGGTCTGCACGATCCGCACCAACAAGGGCGGCGAGATCGTCGAGGTTCCGATCCCCTGCACCGAGTGATTTTCGCCGCAGCGCGGCATGGCGGGCCGGGCACCTCATATGGTGTCCGGCCCGTTCCTTTGCCGCAAGGGATTCCGCCTGTTGCGGGTTATCCACATAAGCAACGGCCACCAAATCATTGATTCTTGCAATAAAACCCCACTTCGGCCATTCTTCGCCCAATACGGGCAACAAGACCCGAGCTTCACACCGTGATCCGAGAGGCAGGTCACATGAGCTTTGATAGGTACCTTCGGGCCGGTCTGGTCGGCATTGCGCTGACCATGACGGCCATACCGGCTGCGCATTCCGAGACCCTCACGGTGATGAGCGGCTCGGTCTCGAGCGCGCTGAACGTTCCGATGAACCGCGCGGTGGTGGTCGAAGCCGACCAGCCCTTCGCCGAGCTTTCGATTGCGAACCCGGGCATTGCCGACATCTCGACGCTGTCGGACCGCACGATCTATGTGCTGGGCAAGGCGCCGGGGCGCACGACGCTGACGCTTCTGGGCGCGGACGGCAAGCTGATTACCAACGTCGACGTCCAGGTGACGCCGGACGTGGCCGAGTTCAAGGAACGCCTGCAGCAGATCCTGCCCGGCGAGACGATCGAGGTGCGCACGGCCAATGACGGGATCGTCCTGTCGGGTGTCGTGTCGTCGATCGCCAAGCTCGACCGCGCGCTGGAGCTGGCGGAACGCTATGCGCCGGACCGGGTGTCGAACCTGATGTCGGTGGGCGGCACCCAGCAGGTGATGCTTAAGGTGCGTTTCGCCGAAATGGCGCGTTCGGTGTCCAAGAGCCTCGAGGCCGGTGTCGGCGCGTCGCTGAACACCTCGAACCTCGCCGGGGCCTTCGGTCTGGGCAAGGGCACCCTGGCAGTCGGCGAGCCTGATCCGGTGACGGGTGTCTCGCCCATCACGCCGGCGGTTGAGCCCGATGCCGGGAACGACGGTCAGGCGCTGTTCAGCTTCGGCGCAGGCGCGTTCCAGTTCAGCGTCCTGCTTGAGGCACTGGAATCCAAGGGCCTCGTGCGCACGCTGGCCGAACCGAACCTGACGGCGCTGTCGGGCCAGGAAGCGACCTTCCTTGCGGGCGGCGAATATCCGATCCCGGTCGTGGGGGCCAACGGCTCGGTCACGATCGAATACAAACCCTTCGGCGTGGAACTTGCCTTTACCCCGCGGGTCGTCGACGGCGATGTCATCAACCTTGCCATCAACGCGGCGGTGTCGGGGCTCGACTCGACGACGACGGTTCAGGCCAACGGCTTCTCGGTGAACGCCTTCAACCGGCGCGAGACGCAGACCACAGTCGAGATGCGCGACGGCGAAAGCTTTGCCATCGCCGGCCTGCTGCAGGACGACTTCGTCGACCTGAACGGTCAGGTGCCGTGGCTCGGCGACATTCCGGTGCTGGGCGCCTTGTTCCGCAGCGCCGACTACCGCCGCCGCCAGACCGAACTGGTCATCATCGTCACGCCGCATCTGGTGTCGCCGGTGCGCGGCGAGGTGCTGGCGCTGCCGACCGACCGTGTCGCCCCGCCGACCGAGGCCGAGCTGTTCCTGTTCGGCAAGACTGCCGCGAACCGCAATCCGCGCGGTGCCGTGGGCGAGGTCGCCCGGCAGGACTTCACCGGCTCCTACGGCTATGTGATGGAGTAAGACAGATGCGCCCTGCACTTGGCACGATCCTGCTTGCCGCGAGCGCACTTGCGCTTGCCGCCTGCAGCAAGGAAAACGACATCTTCCGGTCGCTCTATACCGAGGCCGGAAGCGAGATCGAAACGCGCGATTTCGGCAATGCGACGATGCAGAACACGCTGACCCAGTCGGGCGAACGGTCCTACGCGATCGACCTGACGCGGCGTTTCGCGGCGGACGTGCCGAACACCGTCAACTTTGCCTTCGACAGCGCGACGCTGGACGGCGAGGCGCAGGAGGCCCTGATGAAGCAGGCCGACTGGATCCGCCAGTTCCCGGAAGTGCGCTTCAAGGTCTTTGGCCACACCGACCTGGTGGGCTCGGACGCCTACAACAAGTCGCTCGGCCTGCGGCGGGCCCAGGCGGTCGTCGCCTTCCTGTCGAGCCAGGGGATCAGCCGGTCGCGGCTCGAGGCCGTGGCCTCGTTCGGCGAAACGCAGCCCCTGGTGTTCGTGCAGACCGAAGAGCGCAAGAACCGCCGGACGGTGACGGAAGTGTCGGGCTTCGTGTCGAAGCACCCGACGATCCTGAACGGCAAGTATGCCGAGGTGATCTTCCGCGACTACGTCCGCAGCGCGCAACCGCCGCATGTCGCCGAAAACGTGTCGGACGCGGATTCAAGCTCGGTTTCGGGCGGCAACTAAGGCGAGACTTCGCCGGAACGGGCGGAATGTTGCACAGTGTTTCCATCGTGGGGCGGTCTCTGGTGAACAGAGGCCGCCCTTATCGTAGGATCGTTCCCGAGAAATCGTATAATTACGGTTTTTTAGCCCCAATGTTGCCTACTTTTTTGGGGAGTTTCGGAAACCGGGAGTTGGTAGCGCGACGGACTGTGAGTCGCGTGGGGGTGTGAGGATTGCGCCGGCCCATGCTGTGGCAACCAGCAGGGCGAAAACGGCAAGGCCCTTTCATCCCGAGTGAAAAGGACGTGACGGAATGAGCAAAGTGGCAGTGCTGCACCCCGAGCCGGCCCCGATACTTGCCTGCACCATCTCGCGGGATGTCTCGAACTTCGATCTGCTGATCGAGGACATGGAGGCCGAACTTGGCGAGAGCTGGGGCGATCTGACCTTTGACGATGCGATGTTGTTCCTCAGCCAGCCTGACGCGGCGGCGCTGGAATTCGTGGCCGTGGCCGTCGATGCCGAGGACGAGAACAACCTGAACCGGATCTCGGGCATCATCTCGACGGCCAAGGACAAGGGCATCAAGGTCATCCTGATTGCCGAAGAGGTCAGCCCCATCGCGCTGCACCACCTGCTGAAACTCGGGGCCGACGATTTCGTGCCCTACCCGCTGCCCGAGAACGCGCTGCATGATGCGATCGAGCGGCTGAAACGCGCGCCGGCCGTCCCGCAGGAACCCGAGGCGGCGGCCCCCAAGGCCAAGCCGCGCGGCGACCGCGACGGCGTTGTCCTGCCGGTGCACGGCTTTGCCGGCGGCACCGGCGCCACGACCTTCGCCGTGAACCTCGCCTGGGAACTGGCGAGCGTGGCCAAGGACGGGCCGCGCGTCTGCCTTCTGGACCTGAATTTCCAGTATGGATCGGTGTCGACCTACCTCGACCTGCCGCGCCGCGAGGCGGTCTACGAGATGCTGTCGGACACCGCCGCGATGGACAGCGACAGCTTCCACCAGGCGTTGCTGACCTTCAACGACAAGCTTTTCGTGCTGACCGCGCCGTCCGAGATGCTGCCGCTCGACATCGTGACCTCGGAAGACATCGGTCGCGTGATCGAGGTCGCGCGGTCGAACTTCGACTTCGTCATCATCGACATGCCCTCGACCGTCGTGCAATGGACCGAGGCGGTGCTGCATCAGGCCCATGTCTATTTCTCGATGATCGAGCTCGACATGCGCTCGGCGCAGAACACGCTGCGCATGATCCGCGCGCTGAAGGCCGAGGAACTGCCCTTCGAGAAGCTGCGCTACGTGCTGAACCGCGCGCCGTCCTTCACCGATCTTTCCGGCAAGAGCCGCGTCAAGCGCCTGGCCGAAAGCCTCGACATCACGATCGAGTTGCAGCTGCCCGACGGCGGGCGGCAGGTCACGCAGGCCAATGACCACGGCCTGCCGCTGGCCGAGACCGCCGCCAAGAACGGGTTGCGCAAGGAAATCGCGAAGCTGGCTAAGTCACTTTACGACCTGAACAAGGCTGCGGAAGCGGCCAAGGGCTGACGGAGGTTAGGCGATGTTTTCGCGTTTCAAGAAGGGCGATGGCGAGGCTCCGCGTCAGGGCGGCGGACTGACTCGTCCGGCCGGCGGTGCCATTGCGCAGCCTTCGGCGGCCCCGCGCCCCGCGCCCTCGCCGGCCTCGATGCGCAAGCCGCAGCCCTCGACCGTACCCGCCGCCGCGCAGGCCGTGGCCGCCGACAAGGACCGCAAGCGCAAGGAACGGATGCAGGAGCTGAAGGTCGAGCTGCACAAGCGGCTTCTGGACAACCTGAACCTGTCGGCGCTGGAAACCGCCACCGAAGCCGACCTGCGGCAAGAGATCGTCTCGATCAGCGCCGAGGCGCTGGACGAGATGAGCATCGTCCTGAACAAGGACGAGCGCCAGACGCTGGTCCAGGACCTTTACGACGAGGTGATGGGCCTTGGCCCGCTTGAGCCGCTTCTGAAGGACGAGACGGTCAACGACATCCTGGTCAACGGCCCGCAGCAGATCTTCGTCGAACGCGCGGGCAAGCTGACGCTGACCGACATCACCTTCAAGGACGAAAAGCACCTGCTGCGGATCATCGACAAGATCGTGTCCGCCGTGGGCCGCCGCGTCGATGAATCGAACCCCTATGTCGACGCCCGCCTTGCCGATGGCTCGCGCTTTAACGCGATGGTGCCCCCGGTTGCGGTTGACGGCTCGCTCGTCTCGATCCGGAAGTTCAAGAAGGAAAAGCTGGGCATCGACGATCTGGTGCGCTTCGGGGCCTTTACAGAGGAAATGGCCGCCTACCTTCAGGCGGCCGTGGCCACGCGGCTGAACATCATCGTGTCGGGTGGTACGGGTTCGGGCAAGACGACGACGCTGAACGCGCTGTCCTCGTTCATCGACAACGCCGAACGCATCCTGACGATCGAAGACACCGCGGAACTTCAGTTGCAGCAGACCCACGTCGGCCGGATGGAAAGCCGTCCGCCGAACGTCGAAGGCAAGGGCGCCGTCACCCAGCGTGACTGCTTGCGCAACGCGCTGCGGATGCGTCCCGACCGCATCATCGTCGGCGAAACGCGCGGCGAGGAAGTCATCGACATGCTTCAGGCCATGAACACCGGCCACGACGGGTCGATGACCACGATCCACGCCAACAGCGCCCGCGACGGCATCAGCCGTCTGGAAAACATGGTCGCCATGGCCGGCATCGAAATGCCGCTGAAGGCCGTGCGCAGTCAGATCGCCAGCGCCGTCAACCTGATCGTGCAGGCAAGCCGCCTGCAGGACGGCTCGCGCCGGATGGT
>JBJOQI010000335.1:0-2911 GCA_046050045.1 Pseudomonadota bacterium
CATGGCCGGGTGAGCGAGGTGCAGCGCCGCCAGATGACGACGCCGACCGAGGCGAATGTCCATGCGGTGGCCGTCGATGGCGACTTCGACGATTGCCAGGCGCGGCTGAAGGACATGTTCAACGACTTTGCCTTTCGCGACGGGGTGGGGCTGGCGGGGGTCAACAGCATCAACTGGGCGCGGGTTCTGGCGCAGGTGGTCTATTACTTCACCGCCGCCGTCAGCCTGGGCGCGCCGGGGCGCAAGGTCAGCTTCACCGTGCCCACGGGCAATTTCGGCGACATCTACGCGGGCTTCATCGCGCGGCGGATGGGGCTGCCGATCGACCAGCTGGTGGTCGCCACCAACCAGAACGACATCCTGCACCGCTGCCTGACCACGGGCGAATACCGGACCGACGGGGTCAGGCCCTCGATCAGCCCGTCGATGGACATTCAGGTGTCGTCGAACTTCGAACGCGCGCTGTTCGACGCCTATGGGCGCGACGGCAAGGCGGTGGCGCAGCTGATGGACGAGCTGAAGGCAAAGGGCGGCTTCACCGTCAGCCAGGGCGCGCTGCAGGCGCTGCGCGAGGTCTTCGCCTCGGGCCGGGTGTCGGAGGCCGAGACCTCGGCCACCATCGCCGACGAGCTGAAGGCGAGCGGCGAGCTGCTTTGCCCGCATTCGGCGGTGGGAGTGCGGGTCGCGCGCAAACATCTGGGCGCGGTGCCGATGGTGACGCTGGCGACGGCGCATCCGGCGAAGTTCCCCGATGCGGTCGAGGCCGCGACGGGCATAAGGCCGGCACTGCCCGCGCGCATGGCCGACCTGTTCGACCGGCCCGAACGGGTCACGCGCGTCGCCAATGATCTGGCGGCGCTGAAGGCAATCGTCATGGAAAGGCGCAGCCGTTGAAGACCGAAGTCACGACGCTGTCGAACGGCCTTCGGGTCGTCACGGAACGGATGCCGGGGCTGCAGTCGGCCTCGGTCGGGCTCTGGGTGCTGGCGGGCGGCCGGCACGAGCGGCGCGAGCAGAACGGCATCGCGCATTTCCTGGAGCATATGGCCTTCAAGGGCACGAAGCGGCGGTCGGCCTTGCAGATCGCCGAAGAAATCGAGGACGTGGGCGGATACATCAACGCCTATACCAGCCGCGAGATGACGGCCTATTACGCCCGGGTGCTGGAAGACGATGTGGCGCTGGCCATCGACGTGGTGGGCGATATCGTCCTGAACCCGGTCTTTGACGCCAAGGAGATCGAGGTTGAGCGCCACGTGATCCTGCAGGAGATCGGGCAGGCGCTGGACACGCCCGACGACATCATCTTCGACTGGCTGCAGGAAGCGGCCTACCCGGATCAGGCGATCGGGCGCACGATCCTTGGCCCGGCTGAACGGGTGGCAGGCTTCAAGAAGGCCGATCTCAAGCGGTTTGTCGCGGAAAACTACGGGCCGGGGCAGATGATCCTGGCCGCGGCCGGGGCGGTCGATCACGACCAGGTCGTCAGGCTGGCCGAGACGACCTATGGCCACCTCAAGCCCCTGACGCAGCCGCAGATGGAGCGCGCGTCGTGGGCCGGCGGCGAGCGGCGCGAGGCGAAGGACCTGGAGCAGGTGCACTTCGCGCTGGCCTTCCGCGGGCCGTCCTACCGCGACCGCGACCTGTTCACGAGCCAGGTCTACACGACCGCGATGGGCGGGGGCATGTCGTCGCGGCTGTTCCAGAAGATCCGCGAGGAACGCGGCCTGTGCTATTCGATCTACGCCCAGTCCGGCGCCTACGAGGATACCGGCATGGTCACGATCTATGCCGGCACCTCGGCCGAAGAGATCGGGGCGCTGACGGAACTGACGGCCGAGGAACTCAAGCGCGCGGCCGAGGACATGACCGAGGCCGAGGTGGCGCGGGCCAAGGCGCAGCTCAAGGCAGGGCTGCTGATGGGGCTGGAAAGCCCGTCGAGCCGGGCCGAGCGGCTGGCGCGCAGCCTTGCGATCTGGGGCCGCGTGCCCACCGTGTCGGAGGCAACCGCGAAGATCGACGCGGTGACGCGCGGCGGCGTTCTGGAATATGGCGAGGCGCTGGTCGGCATGGCGGATACGGCGCTGGCGCTCTACGGCCCGGTTGCGGACGCGCCGACGCTGGGACGGCTGCGCGAAAGGCTTGCGGCCTGATGATCCTCGGCCGCCGCAAGGTCAGGATCGAGACCGAGCGGATGACGCTGCGGCTGCCGCAGCACTCGGACTTTCGCGCCTGGACGGCCTTGCGGGACGAAAGCCGCGATTTCCTGATCCCCTGGGAACCGGTCTGGGCCGAGGACCATTTCACGCGGAAGTCATTCACCAACCGCGTCTACTGGGCGGCGCGCGCCGAACGGCTGGGCACGGCGCTGCCGGTGTTCCTGATCCGGCGGTCGGACGAGGCGCTGGTGGGGGCACTGACGCTGGACAACATCCGGCGGGGCCCGGCGCAGTCCGGCACGCTGGGCTACTGGATCGGGCAGCGGCACGCGCGGCAGGGCTACATGCGCGAGGCGATCCGCGCGATGGTCCACCACGCATTCACCGAAATGGACCTGAGCCGGATCGAGGCCGCCTGCCTGCCCGAGAACGTCGCCTCGCGCGGGGTGCTGGAGAAATCCGGCTTCAAGTACGAGGGCGTGGCGCAGAGCTACCTGCAGATCAACGGACGCTGGCGCAACCATGTGCTCTACGCCTGCCTGCGGGCGGACCGGCGCGGGCGCACCGACGTGGGCTGAGGCGGGGCCGTGGGAACTTGCGTCCTGCTTCTGCGCGGGGTGAACGTGGGGGGCGCGGGCACGCGGCTGGCGATGGCGGACCTGCGCGGGGTGCTGGGTGGCCTCGGCTGCCGGGACGTCGCGACCTATATCCAGTCGGGCAATGCGGTTCTGCGCAGCGATGTCGCGCCAGAA
>JBJOQI010000336.1:0-3963 GCA_046050045.1 Pseudomonadota bacterium
GTGCATGTCACCTTTTCCGACGACCGTGACGAAGGCGCGCCAGAGTTTCCGCTGATCCTCGCCATCGACTGGCCCGACCGCGCGACGGTGGACGCCTTCCTCGATCATCCGATCCGCAAGGACGGTCGCGCCGCAACCGAAGCCGTGCTTGCGCGCTTTTTCACCGGCCGCATCCACCATCACGTCACGACGGCGCACAGCTTTGACCCGGTCTGACTGGAAAGCGGTCGCGCGAGGGGCTAACACCGCAGCATGACCAGCGCCCGCAAAGCCCCGACGATGGCCGATGTGGCCCGCCTTGCGGCGGTGTCCCCGATGACCGTCAGCCGGGCCTTCAAGGCCGACAGCTCCGTCAGCAGCGAGACCCGCGACCGCATCCTGCAGGCCGCCGAAGACCTCGGCTACGTCATCGACAGCACCGCCTCGTCCCTGCGCTCGCAGCGCACCGATTTCGTCGCCGTCACGATCCCCTCGATCAACAACGCGAACTTCGCCGAAACGGTGCGCGGGCTGTCCGACGGGCTGCAGGCGCGCGGGCTGCAGATCCTGCTGGGCTATACCGACTACGACACCGCCGAAGAGGAACGCCTGATCGAGCAGCTTCTGCGCCGCCGCCCCGAGGCCATCGTGGTGACCGGCGGGCAGCACACCGACCGGGCGCGGCGCCTGCTGGAAAACGCCCGTATCCCGGTGATCGAGACCTGGGACCTGCCGGCCGCGCCCATCGGCCATGTCGTCGGCTTCTCGAACGCTCTGGCGGTCGGCGGAATGGTCGACCATCTCGTCGCGCGCGGGCTGACGCGCATCGCCTTCATCGGCGGCGATGCCAGCCGCGACACCCGCGGGGCCGACCGGCGCGCGGGTTTCGTCGCGGCGATGCAGGCCCACGGGCTCGATGCCAGCCGCCTGATCGCCGCCGGCAAGCCGCCGATCTCGATGCGCGAAGGCGCGGTGGCGATGGGCCATCTGCTCGACACCCTGCCGGACACGCAGGCGGTGATCTGCGTGTCCGACCTTTCGGCCTTCGGCGCGCTGACCGAATGCCAGCGCCGCGGCATCGCCGTGCCCGGCCAGGTCTCGATCGCGGGCTTCGGCGACTACGAGATCGCGGGCGTCTCGGTGCCGCCCCTGACCACGATCAACCCCTTTCCGCGCGACATCGGCCTCAGCACCGCCCGGCTGATCCTCGACGTGCTCGACGGCCGCAAGACCGACCCCGCGCGGATCGAGCTGCACCCCGAGCTTCTTCTGCGGCAGTCGAGCCTCTGACCCTCAGGCCTTCCACTCGGCGGCAAGGGCACGGGCCCCGCGCAACAGGATCGCCTGATCGACATCCACCGCCGTAAACACCGACCCCGCCGCCACCGCCGCCTTCAGCAGGCCGGGGTCGAGCGACAGGATGCCCGCGGGCTTGCCCGCCGCACGGATGCGCCGCATCGCATCCAGGATCGCCCCCCGGACCTCGGGCGCGCCGGGGTTGCCGGGATGGCCCATGCTGGCCGCAAGATCGGCCGGCCCGACGAAGATGCCGTCAACCCCGTCCACCGCGGCAATCGCCTCGATGTTGCGCAGCGCCTCGGCTGTCTCGACCTGCACCAGCAGGCAGATCTCGGCATCGGCCCGGGCGGTGTAGTTCTCGACCAGTCCGTAGCGCGTGGCGCGCGTGATCCCGGCCACGCCGCGCACGCCGTTCGGCGGATAGCGCACCGCCGCCACGGCCCGGGCGGCCTCTTCGGCATTCTGCACATAGGGAACCAGGATCGTCTGCGCGCCCGCATCCAGAAGCCGCTTGATCTCGACCGCATCGTTCCAGCCGGGGCGCACCGCCGCCGACACCGGATAGGGCGCGATGGCCTGCAGCATGGTCTGCACCGTCGCCATGTCCACCGTCGAATGCTCGGTGTCGATCAGGATCCAGTCGAACCCGCAGCCGGCTAGCGACTCGGCATGGCCCGCCCCCGGGATCGTGCACCACAGGCCGATCTGCGCGCGCCCCTCGCGGATCGCGGCCTTGAAGGCATTCATCGGAAGATCCATCGGGCTGTCCTCTCAGGTTCGGGTCTCGACCCGCCGCATGTCTCGTGCGGCCTCGGCGATCGCCTCGATCACCGCAAGCGTGCGCATCCCTTCCTGCCCGCTGACGAACGGCGCTTCAACCCCCGCGATGACGCGCCCGAACTGCTCGACCTGGCGCACCAGCGGATCGGCCAAAGCGCAGGGTTCGACGGTTGCACTCATCGCGCTCCACCAGCCCGCGCCCCCGTCGTGCCGCCAAAGGCGCAAGGCAGGGATTTCCAGTGCGCCGCGGGTACCGCCGATATAGGTGCAGGGCTGACCCAGCGACGGATAGGCCGGGTTCTCGCCCGCCGACAACTCCCAGCTCCAGGGCGATGGCACGCCATCCGACAGCGAGAATGTCCCGATCGCCCCCGAGGCGAATTCCAGGATGATCGCGGCGGTGTCCTCCACCGCGTGGCCGCGCAGGCTGTTCCGCGTCACGGCCTGCACGGCAACAACCTCGCCCAGGATGAAGCGAAGGCTGTCGACATCGTGGATCAGGTTCAGAAAGACCGGCCCCGCCCCTGCCTTGCTCCGCCAGCCGGTCTCGAAATAGGCGGCGGGCTTCTCGACCCAGAAGAAACCGTGCGCGGCCAGGACCTGCCCGACCGCGCCCGCCGCGATCATGTCGCGCGCCGCGACAAGGCGCGGGTTGTGCCGCCGGTGATGCCCGACCAGCAAGGGAACGCCGGACTGCTCCGCCGCTGTCACAAGCGCGACCGCTTCGGTCAGCGAAGGCGCGATCGGCTTTTCGACCAGCGTGGGCAACCGCCGCGCCAGCGCCGCCAGCCCCAGCGGCAAGTGGGTCTGATTGGGCGTCGCAAGGATCACGCCATCGATCAGGCCATTCGGCAGGTCTTCGAGCCGCGCGAAATGCGGCACCCCTAGCGCCGCCGCCATCTCGCCCGCCGGCCCCGCCGGGTCGATCACCGCCGCCAGCGCAACCCCGTCGGCCCGCCGCAGCGCATCGATATGGCGCCGCCCGATCAGCCCCGCCCCGACGACGGCGATCCGCGCCGCTCCTGCCCCGGTCGATGCATGCATCCGGCACTCCGCCTGTCCCGGGCCCCGACCATCCTCGGGTCCACCTGCCCGGCCAACCCTACCCCCGTGCGCGCCCGGGACATAGCCCGACCGGCCAGCGGCGGGAAAATCGAGTTCGTCCAGGCAGCAAAGAAAGCAAAGAATAATCGATTATCCGCGTTACAGTAAGATACGGGTGACAGCCCCGTCCTTTCCTGCCAGTCTTTTCCGATGATCCCGGGGAGGGGGTCGCAACACATAGTCTCACGGGAGGAAGAGATGACCTTCACCACCACGCGCCGCGCGCTGCTGTCCGCCGTCGCCGCTACTGCCATGATCCTCGGTGCGGGCGCAGCCCTGGCCCAGGACAAGATCAAGCTGCGCCTGTCGTCCGTCAACACCGAGACCGACAGCCGCGCCGTAGGCCTGGTCGAGAAGTTCGGCCCCGGCGTCGCCGAGTTCGCCGAGTTCGAGCCGCACTGGAACGGCACGCTGTTCAAGCAGGGCACCGAGCTCGAGGCCATCGCCCGCGGCAACCTCGAGATGTCGATCGCCTCGGCGCAGGAACTGTCGAGCTTCTTCCCGGAATTCTCGATCCTGACGGCGGGCTATGTCCACCAGTCGGCCGAACATCAGGTCGCGGTCTTCAACGACCCGATCATGGACCCGTTCAAGGCCAAGGTCGAGTCCGAGCTTGGCGTCAAGCTTCTGACGGTCATGTATCTCGGCAAGCGCCAGATCAACCTCAAGGGCGACAAGGAAATCAGGACGCCGGCCGACATGGCGGGCGTCAAGCTGCGCATGCCCGGCTCGGACGCGTGGCAGTTCCTCGGCGGCGCGCTGGGCGCCTCGCCGGTCCCGGTCGCCTTCCCCGAGCTCTAC
>JBJOQI010000337.1:0-3381 GCA_046050045.1 Pseudomonadota bacterium
GCGACGGTGACGGCATGGCCGAAGGCAACGCCGTCGCCGGCCGGCGCTTCGGTCGGGATCGCCGAGGCGAGACGCGCCGAAAGATAGCGGATGTCGCGCTCGATAGCCTTTTCCGGCATCAGGTCGAGCCGCTCGGTCCGGGCCTTGAGGCGGGCAAGCCCGGCTTGCGCAGCAGCGAGGCGCGCCTGCAGCGCGGCAAGCCCACGCGCGGTCACAAAGTTCGGATGCGGGCTGAGCGGCAGGTCGGGCAGCGGCTCGGTATCGGGGCGGTCTTCCTTGACGAAGGCGCGGCTCATCCGACGATCTCTTCCAGCGGGTCGTAGTGGGCGTGGTGGCCGGTACCGAAGGCGACGCGCGGCAGGCTGTCGGGCTTGAAGCGGATCGCGGCCAGCTCGGCATGGGAAAAGAAGCGGCGGCGGTTCACGACCTTTTCGGCGTCGCGCCAGCTGTCGTTCAGTTCGCCTGCGACGATGGTGGCGCGGAAGAAGAGGTCGACCTGATGAAAGCCGGTGCGCGGGTCGTGGAACTCGTTCACCAGCGCGAGCGGGCCGGGGTCGATGGTCAGGCCGGTTTCCTCGTGCACCTCGCGGATCAGGTTCTCGGGCAGGGACGACCCCGAGTGCACCCCGCCGCCGGGCGCGCACCAGAGGTCGGACCGCTGGCCCGGGTAGGCATTGACGAGAAGCAGGCGGTCGTCGCGCAGGATGATGGCGCGGACGGCAACGCGCGGGGATTTCGGTTTCATGGCGTGACTTCACCATAACGCGGCGTCGCGGCGCAAGCGGGAGGTTCAGGGCCGGCGGTTTCGGCGCTATATTGACGCCATGCGTGCCCTGACCCTGTGCCTTGCCCTGCTTTGTGCCGCGCCGCCGGCGCAGGCCGAGGATTGCGTGGTGCTGCTGCACGGGCTGGCGCGGACCGAAGGCTCGCTGGCGCTGATGCAGGATGTGCTGGCGCGCAACGGTTACCTGGTGGTGAACCGCGGCTACCCCTCGACTGCCGAGGGGGTCGAGGCGCTGGTTGCCTCCGAGGTCACGCCCGCGGTCGCGGCCTGTGGCGACCGCCGCGTGCATTTCGTGACCCATTCGATGGGCGGGATACTGGTGCGCGGCTGGCTGCGCGAGAACTCGCCCGCACAAATGGGGCGGGTGGTGATGATGGCCCCGCCCAACCGGGGGTCGGAACTGGTGGATGCCTTCGGCGACCTCGGGCCGTTCCAGTGGATCAACGGGCCGGCGGGGCTGGAGCTTGGCACCGGCCCCGACAGTGCGCCGAACCTGCTGGGCCCGGTGCGGTTCGAGCTGGGGGTGATCGCGGGCGACCGGTCGCTGAACCCGATCTATTCGGCCGTGATCGAGGGCGAGGACGACGGCAAGGTCAGCGTCGAAAGCACCCGCGTGCGCGGCATGGACGACCATATCGTGTTGCCGGTCACCCATACCTTCATGATGAACAACCCCCAGGTCATCGCCGAGGTGCTGGAGTTCCTGGCGACCGGGCATTTCGACCACCAGATGACCTGGAGCGAGGCGCTGGCGCGCATCCTGTGACGGTTCCCGCACGGGGGGCCCTTCACCAGGCCGGGGCCTGCGTCTAGGGTCGGGGCATGGCTGGCCCCCGATTCATCCATCTGCGCGTCCATACCGAGTTCTCGCTGCTGGAAGGCGCGGTGCCGGTGAAGAAGCTCGTGGGCCTGTGCGACAAGATGCAGATGCCTGCGGTGGCCGTGACGGACACCAACAACATGTTCGCGGCGCTGGAGTTTTCGGTGACCGCGAAGGACAAGGGCGTACAGCCGATCGTGGGCTGCCAGATCTCGGTCACCCATGAGGATACCGCGCCCGGCGGGCGGCCCGCGATGCCGGCTCCGGTCGTGCTGCTGGCGCAGTCCGAAGCGGGCTACGAAAACCTGATGCGGCTGAACAGCTGCCTGTACATCGACAAGGCCGGGCAGCTGCCGCAGGTGACGCTGGACGAGCTGGCCCGGTTCGCGGACGGGCTGATCTGCCTGACGGGCGGACCCGATGGGCCGGTGGGGCGGCTGGTGCAGGCCGGGCAGGGGGCCAAGGCGCAGGCCTTCCTGCAGCGGCTGGCGGTGATCTACCCGGACCGGCTTTACGTCGAATTGCAGCGCCACCCCGGCGAGGGCGGACAGACGACCGAGGCCGAACGCGCGACCGAGCGGCCGTTTGTCGAGATGGCCTATGAGATGGGCCTGCCGCTGGTGGCGACGAACGACGTCTACTTCATCGCGCCGGGCATGTTCGAGGCGCATGACGCGATGATCTGCATCGCCGAGGGCGCCTATGTCGACCAGCAGGAGCCGCGCCGCCGCCTGACGCCGCAGCACTACCTGAAGTCCCCCGACGAGATGGCCGCGCTGTTCGCCGACCTGCCGGAGGCGCTGGACAATACGGTGGAAATCGCCCGCCGCTGCGCCTTTGCCGCGAAGAAGCGCAACCCGATCCTGCCGCGCTTTGCCGATGACGAGGTCGAGGAGCTGCGCCGTCAGGCGCGCGAGGGGCTGGCGGCGCGGCTGGCGGTGATCCCGCATTCCACCACGGTCGCGGCCTATGAGGCGCGGCTGGAGTTCGAGCTGGGCATCATCGAGCAGATGGGCTTTCCCGGCTATTTCCTGATTGTGGCCGATTTCATCAAATGGTCGAAGGCCCACGGGATTCCGGTGGGGCCGGGGCGGGGTTCGGGCGCGGGCAGTCTTGTGGCCTATGCGCTGACGATCACCGACCTTGACCCGCTGCGCTACCAGCTGCTGTTCGAGCGTTTCCTGAACCCCGAGCGGGTGTCGATGCCCGACTTCGACATCGACTTCTGCATGGATCGGCGGGAAGAGGTGATTTCCTACGTGCAGGAGCGCTATGGCCGCGACCGGGTGGGACAGATCATCACCTTCGGCGCGCTTCTGTCGAAGGCCGCCGTCCGCGATGTGGGGCGCGTGTTGCAGATGCCCTATGGCCAGGTGGACCGGCTGTCGAAGCTGATCCCGGTCGAAGGGGTGAAGCCCGTCAGCATCGAGAAGGCGCTGGCCGACGAGCCGCGCCTGCGCGAGCTTGCGCGGTCCGAAGAGGTCGTGGCGCGGCTGCTGGACTATGCGCAGAAGATCGAAGGCCTGCTGCGCAACGCCTCGACCCATGCGGCGGGCGTGGTGATCGGCGACCGGCCGCTGGACCGGCTGGTGCCGCTTTATCAGGACCCGCGGTCGGACATGCCGGCCACCCAGTTCAACATGAAATGGGTCGAGGCGGCGGGTCTGGTGAAGTTCGACTTCCTTGGCCTGAAGACGCTGACCGTGATCCAGAATGCGGTCGAGCTGATCGGGCGCGGCGGGCGCGACCTGACGCGGGCGGCGGACGGGACGAAGCT
>JBJOQI010000338.1:0-5636 GCA_046050045.1 Pseudomonadota bacterium
GCATGCCGCCGAAGACCTGATCAGCGATGCGGAACTTGTCCTGATAGAGCGCGCGGTTGTCGTCCACATGCGTCTCGTCGGCCCAGGCCATTTCGCTGACGCGCTGCACCGGCAGCGGCAAGGGCGCGCCGCCATAGCTGCGGAGTTGCCGGAACCGTTCGATGACCAGGGGTCCGCCCGCGACAAAGCCCGAGCGCAGGCCCGGCAGGTTCGAGCGCTTGGACAGCGAATGGAAGACCGCGACCTGTTCGGGGTCGGTCCCGACCCGGGCCGCCACCTGAAGCGCACCGGGGGGCGGCGCGCTGCGCCAGATCTCGGAATAGCATTCGTCCGACAGAAGGGTGAAGCCATGCCGTGCGGCCAGGGCCAGAAGGTCGGCCAGATAGCCCTCGGACGCGACCGAGCCTTGCGGGTTCGCCGGGCTGCACAGATAGGCGATGGCCGTGCGGTCGAGGATATCTGCGGGCAGGGCCGCGTAATCGGGCAGAAAGCCCGTGGCGGCGGTCGCGGGCACATAGACGGGTTCCGCCCCGACCGACAGGGCGGCCGCGGCATAGACCTGATAGAAGGGGTTCGGCATCAGCACCACCGGGCGCTTGCCGTTCTTCGTTTCCGGGCAGAGCGCGAGACAGGCGTCGAACAGCCCCTCGCGCGTGCCGTTCAGCGCCATAATGCGGTCGGGCGCGATGTCGGCCCCGTAGCGGCGTTTCAGCCAGCCCGAGATCGCGGCAAGAAGCCGGGGGCTGCCTTCGTTCGGCGGATACTTCCCGAACTCGTCCAGATGCGCGGCAAGGACCGGGCCGACGAAGGCGGGGATGGCGTGCTGGGGCTCGCCGATGGTCATGGTTATGACATCGCCGGCAGGACCACCCGGCGCGTGGTGATCCAATAGCTTCCGCAGGCGCGGAAACGCGTAGTCCGGTAGGTTCGAAAACCGCTCGGGGAACACCATCACTGCCTCAATGCCGGGGTCGTAGCGCCCCGTTTTGCCGAAACTCTAGCGAAGCCCCCTGCCCCGGTCCAGAAAAAGCGTGGGATTCCTTGGGTCTGATGCGTCGGATTGTGGCTTTTCAGCCCCGGAGCGCGGCCTCGGCGGCGGCACCGAGACGCAGCAGGCGTTCCTCGGCAAAGGGCTGGCCCATCAGCGAGATGCCGCACATCGGCTCTGGCGTGGGCAGGGTCAGCGCGGGCAGGCCCATCAGGTTGCCGATGCGGGTATTGCGCAGGGCAAGCAGGTTTTCGGTGGCGAAATAGGCCGGGTCGGACAAGAGCCGCGCAGCATCGGGCGGCAGGATTGGCGAGGTCGGGCACAGAACGGCGTCGAAGCCCGCGACACGAGCATTCCAGACCGCCCGCAGCGCTTCGAGCCGCTGCCAGCCCCGCACGTAATCGACGGCGCTGACCGTGGCGCCGCCGCGGAAGCGGTCAAGCACCGGCCTGAACATCTTGTCGGGCGCGGATTCGATCAGGTCCTTCCAGGTCCCGTAGGCCTCGGGCGCGAAGAGGGCGGGGGCGAGCGTCAGTGCCTCGGCCGCTTCGGGGGCGGCAAGGCGGGTGACCTGTGCACCGGCACGGGACAAAAGGCCCACGGCGGCGTCGAAGCCGCGGAGCGGTTCCGGGCGGATGTCGTCGAAGGCAAGCGTGTCGAGGACCGCGAGCCGCGTGCCCGAGAGGCTTGCCCCGCGCAGGTCGGGGACGGCGCGGCCCTCTAGTGCCGCGAGCATCAGGGCCGCGTCCTCGACCGTGCGGGTGATGGGGCCCAGGGTGTCGAAGCGGGCGGCCAGCGGCACGACGCCCTTCAGCGACAGGCGGCCATGTGTTGTCTTGAGGCCGACGAGGCCGTTCCAGGCGGCGGGCACGCGTACCGATCCGCCGGTGTCGGAGCCGACGGTGGCCGGCGCAAGGCCAAGCGCCACCGAGACGGCCGAGCCCGACGACGACCCGCCCGGCGCGCGGGTCGGATCGACGGTATTGGGGGGCGTCGCGGTCACCGGGTTCAGCCCGAGGCCCGAGAAGGCCAGTTCGGTCATGTGGGTCTTGCCGAGGCAGACAAGGCCCTGCGCCGTGGCGGTGGCCAGAACCTCGGCATCCGCGTCGGGGACGCGGCCTTGCAACAGCGCCGACCCGGCCTCGGTTTCGGTGCCCGCGCTGTCGAAGAGGTCTTTCCACGACACCGGCACGCCGTCGAGCGGGCCTTTGCGGTGGCCGGCCCTGGCGCGGGCGCGGGCGGCGTGGGCCTCCGCCCGGGCGCGGGCCTCGGTCAGGCGGGCGTAGATGCGGGCGCTGTCGGGATGGGCGCGGGCGGCGTCGAGGAAGGCCTCGGTCAGGTCGACCGGGTCGATCCGGCCTGCGCCGATGGCGCGCCCGAGGTCGCCTGCGCCCTTGTTTCGCCAGTCATCCATCTGCCGATCCCCTTTCGCCTGGCGCGACGGTAGCGACAGGGCGGCGCATGGACAATCCCGCGGGGCTGCGCAAAAGTCTGGCCCATGACCCTTGATGCGGATGTCCTGATCGTCGGCGGCGGCCTGAACGGCCCTGCCCTTGCGCTTGCGCTGGCCCGCGCCGGGCTGCGGGTGACGGTGATCGACGCCCAGCCCCTGCGGGCGCGGGCCGGGGCGGCGTTCGACGGGCGGGCCTATGCGCTGTCGATCGCCTCAAGGCGGCTTCTGGAGGGGATCGGGGTCTGGCCCGCGCTGGCGGAGACGGCGCAGCCGATCCTGCACATCAAGGCCAGCGACGGACGGCCCGGCGAGGGTGCCTCGCCCCTGTTTCTGCATTTCGACGCGGCCGAGATCGAGGAAGGCCCGATGGGCTTCATGGTCGAGGACCGGCATCTCTATGCCGCCTTCCTGGCCGCGATGGAGGCCGAGGCGCGGATTACCCACCTGCCCGGCCGCACGGTGACGGCGCAGGCGGTCGAGGGCGCGGCGGCACGGGTGACGCTCGATGACGGGCGGGTGCTGGCGGGCCGGATGATCGCGGGCTGTGACGGGCGGGCGTCCGGCACCGCCCAGCGCGCCGGGATCAAGCGCAGCGGCTGGGGCTATGGCCAGACCGCCATCGTCTGCGCGGTGGATCACGACCTGCCCCACAACGCCACGGCGCAGCAGTTCTTCATGCCGCACGGGCCGCTGGCAATCCTGCCCTTGAAGGGCAACCGGTCGTCGATCGTCTGGAGCGAGACCGAGGCTGACGCGGTGGCGATCATGGCGCTGGGGGACACGGAGTTCCTGCAGGTGCTGCGGCCGCGCTTCGGCGACCATCTGGGGCAGATCCGGCTGGCGGGCCCGCGCTTTACCTATCCGCTCAGTCTGACGCTGGCCGAGCGCTACGTCGCGCCGCGCCTTGCGCTGGTGGGGGATGCGGCGCATGGGGTGCACCCGATTGCGGGGCAGGGCCTGAACCTCGGCTTCCGCGACGTGGGCGCGCTGGCCGAGGTCATGGTCGAGGCCGCGCGGCGCGGCGAGGACATCGGGGCCGGGGACGTGCTGGGCCGCTATGAACAGTGGCGGCGGTTCGACGCGACCGCGATGGCGCTGGGCATGGACGGGGTCAACCGGCTGTTTTCGAACGACAATCCGGTCCTGCGCACGGCGCGCGACCTGGGGATGGGCGTGGTCGCCGCCCTGCCCGGCCTGCGCCGCGGGTTCATCCGGCAGGCGGCGGGGCTGACCGGCAAGGTGCCGCGGCTGCTGGCGGGGAAGGGGTTGTAGGCGCTTGGCGGTGGTGGCGGTGGTTGCGGGCTGAAGCCCGCCCTACGGCAGTTTGGGAGCGGGTCGGGAAGGTGGCGGGGTAGACCCCGCCCTACGGCTAGGCGTGGCCGTCACTCCAGCTGCCGCGCCTCGTCCACCAGCATGATCGGGATGCCGTCGCGGATCGGGAAGGCGAGGCGGGCGGATTTGCTGACCAGTTCCTGCCGTTCGGCGTCGTAGGACAGGGTGCCCTGCGTCACCGGGCAGACCAGCGCCTCGAGCATGCGGCGGTCGGTGCGGGTTTCCTCGGTCATTGCATCCGCTCCTCTTCGCCGCCGCCGCGCAGGGCGTATTCCATCAGCGTGACCAGCGTCTCGCGCCGGGTGCGCAGGGTGGGGGCTTCCAGCAGGGCCTGCTTGTCCTCGGGCTCGAAGGGGCAGAGCATCGAGAGCGAGTTCACCAGCAGCTCGGCCTCGGCCCCCTTCAGCCCGTCCCAGTCGGTCGAGAGGTGCTGGTCGGCGAAATAGCGGGTCAGAAGGTCGAGAAAACCCTCGCGGTCAAAGCTGTCGTCGGCCTCGGCGGGGCCGAGGTCGCGGGCGAAGTCGGGCCAGCTGACGTCGGCCCGGACATAGGGGGTAAAGCCGGTCACCTCGCGCAGCAGCCGGAACCGCGAGATGCCGGTCAGCGTGATCATGTAGCGCCCGTCCTCGGTTTCCGAGAACTGGGTCAGGCGCCCGGCGCAGCCGATCGAGGCCAGACGCCGTTCGCCCTTCGGGCCGGTGCGGGGCTGGATCATGCCAATCAGCCGGTGGCCGGTCTTCATGCAGTCGTCGAGCATGGCGAGATAGCGCGGCTCGAAGATGTGCAGGGGCAACCGGGCGCGCGGCAGCAGCAGCGCACCGGGCAGCGGGAACAGCGGGATCGACTCGGGCAGGTCGGCCTGTTTCATGGCTTTATGGTAGGCCGATGCGGCCCGCCGTCCAATGATCAGGCGTAGATCATCGACGACAGGCGGCGGCGGCCCTTGAGCACGATCGGGTCGGTCGGCTTCAGCGCATCGAAGATGGTGAAGAGCTGCGCCTTGGCGGCGCCCTCGTTCCACTCGCGGTCGCGGCGGAAGAGTTCGAGCAGCTCATCGACCGCCTCGTCGACCTTGCCCGCGGCATGGAGGGCGGTGGCATGGTCGAAGCGCGCCTGGTGGTTCGCGGGGTCGGCCCTGACCGCGGCCTCAAGCTCGGCCAGCGGACCGGCCTCGGCCGCCTGACGGGCAAGCGCGAGCTGGGCCCGTGCGGCCTCGACCGGGGCCGAGGCCGCGATGGCGGCGGGTGCACCGGCCAGCATCGCCTCGGCCTGATCGAGGCTGCCCACGGCGATCTGCGCGCGGGAGAGGCCGCCGAAGGCCGCGGCGTTTTCCGGCTCTTCGCCGAGGATCGCGGCAAAGACCTCGGCCGCGTCGGCGGCGGCACCCTCGGCCAGCATCTTCTCGGCCTCGTCCAGCGCCTCGGCCAGGCCGCCGTCACCGGCAAGGCCAGAGAGCTTGTCGATGAAAGCCTTGATCTCCGAGGCCGGCACCGCGCCCTGGAAGCCGTCGACCGGCTGGCCCTGCCAGAAGGCGTAGACGGTGGGGATCGACTGGATGCGCAGCTGCGCCGCGATGCGCTGGTTCTGGTCGACGTCGATCTTGACCAGCCTGACCTTGCCCTTTGCGGCGGTCACGGCGGCCTCGAGCGCGGGGCCCAGCGTCTTGCAGGGGCCGCACCAAGTGGCCCAGAAGTCGACGATGACCGGGACGGTCTTCGACATCTCGACCACGTCCTGCATGAACGTGGCCTCGGTGCCGTCGAGGATGAGATCGCCCGCGGCGGGGACTGCGGGGGACGCGGGTTTCTGGCCGAATTCGAGCATCGGGATGGTCCTTCGCAACGGAGGAGTGCTTTCGATCCT
>JBJOQI010000339.1:0-14411 GCA_046050045.1 Pseudomonadota bacterium
AGGGCATCATCCTCGGCAAGGGCGGCGAGACGATCAAGTCGGTGGGGCAGGCGGCGCGGGCGGACCTGATCGAGTTCATGGGGCGGCCCGTGCATCTCTTCCTGCAGGTCAAGGTGCGGCCGAACTGGCTTGAGGAAAAAGAGCGCTATTCCGAGATGGGGCTCGAGTTCAAGGATGGCGACTGACCCCCGCCTGACCGCCGACTTCTGGGTGCGCGCCTATTTGCGGCGGCTCGAGATTGCGAACATACCGGCCTTCGTCACCGCAAGGGGCGATGCCACGGCAGGCGCGGTGCTGGTGAAATGCGCGACGCTCGATGGCCGGGCGCGGGCCTATCAGCGCAGCTTCGACCTGATGACGGGAAACCGTGCCTGGGTAATGCTGACCGAGGGAGAGGAGCGGGCGGTCGACCAGTCGGTGCAGCGGCAGCGGAGCTTCGATCCCGATCTCTGGGTGATCGAGATCGAAAGCCGCGAAGGCCGGACGCTGCTGGACGAGGACGGGCTGGAATAGGGGGCCCTGCCCCCAGCCCTGCGGGCTTCCCCCGGGATATTTCAGGACCGAAAATGCGGGCAGGGTTGCGCAGGGTGGCGGGGCGCGGGAAGGTGCGCGCATGGAATGGCGTGACGAAGGGGCGCTTCTTTCCCTGCGCGGGCATGGCGAGAGCGCGGCGATCATCGAGGTCTTCACTGCGGAACACGGGCGGCACGCGGGCGTGGTGCCGGGCGGTGCCTCGCGCCGGATTGCGCCGCTGCTCCAGCCCGGCGCGCAGGTCGACGTGACCTGGCGGGCGCGGCTTGACGAACATATCGGCACCTTCGCGGTCGAGCCGGTCCGGTCGCGGGCGGCGGTGCTGTCGGACCGGGCAGGGCTTGCCGCGCTGAACGCCATCTGCACGATCCTGCATCAGGCCCTGCCCGAGCGCGAGGCGCATCCGGGGCTTTATGGCGTGACGGTCGGGATGCTGGATGCGCTGGCGGCCGGTGGCGACTGGGGCTTTGCCTATCTGCACTGGGAACTGACGCTGCTCGAGGATCTGGGCTATGGCCTCGACCTCACGCGCTGCGCGGTGACGGGGGCCAGCGAGGGGCTTGCCTATGTCAGCCCGAAGACCGGGCGCGCGGTGTCGGTCGCGGGGGCGGGGGACTGGGCGGACCGGCTGTTGCCCCTGCCGCCCTGCCTGCGCGGCGAGGGGCCCGAGGGGCTGGCCGAGGCGCTGGGCACCACCGGGCATTTCCTGGCACGGCTGATGCAGGACCATGGCGACAAACCGGTGCCCGAGGCGCGGCTGCGGCTTCCGGACCTGCTGGCGCGGCGGTCCGACGTATCCTGAACGTACGCCTGAACGTACGTACGTAAAGAAGACGTTGGGAAGACGTCGGGAAGACGTGGTTTGCAGCGTCCTTTCAAGGGCTTGCCCCGCATTTCCCGGCTCTGCGCCGCGAGAGCGCGCGAAACGACTGTTTCTGTCGTTTCCGTCTGGTCCTTTGCCCTGCCGCCGTGATTCCGTGGCGGGCAGGAGGCCCCGATGATCGGCCGTTACATTCCCGACTGGCTGCGACATGCCCCCGCGCCCGGCGCGCGGACCTTCGCGCTTCTGTCGGGGACCGAAGCGACGATGCGGGCGATGCTGGTCTCGGTCTGGCCGCTGGTCATGTACGAGGCGCTGGGCAGCGCCGAGAATGTCAGTGCAATCTACTTCGTCGCCGGGATCATCGCGCTCAGCTACGGGATGATGGTGCCCTGGCTGAACCGGCACATTCCCCGGCGCTGGCTGTTCACGGTGGGAACGGGCTTCTACATGGCCGGGCCGCTCTGCGCCATTGTCGGGGGTCCGGTGCTGACGCCGCTGGGCATGATGATGACGGGCTGGGGGACGGTGACCGTCTTCATCTGCACCAATGCCTATGTGATGGATTTCATTGCGCGGCACGAACTGGCCCGCAGCGAGACTTTGAAGCTTGTCTTCTCGGCCTTGCCCTGGGGGATCGGGCCGGTGCTGGGCGTGAGCCTGTGGAAGATCTGGGCCCCGCTGCCGTTCCTGTTCGCAATTGCCGTGGCGAACCTGCTGCTGGCGCTGTTCTGGGCAATGCGGCTCGGGAACGGCAAGGTGATCCAGCAGGCGCGGGGACCGGCGCCCAACCCGCTGGCCTTCATCGGGCGCTTCGTGCGCCAGCCGCGGCTGGTGGCGGGGTTTCTTTTCGCGGTGATCCGGTCGATGGGCTGGTGGGTCTATGTCGTCTATCTGCCGATCTTCTGCATCGAGCAGGGGCTCGGCGACCGGGTGGCGAGCGTGGCTTTCTCGATCTCGAACCTGATGCTGTTCCTGTCGCCCTGGATGACGCGCTGGATGCAGGGGCGCAGCCTGCGTCAGGGGGTACAGACGGCCTTTGCCTGCGGTGCCGGTTTTTGCCTTGTCTCTGCCTTCGGGCAGGTCTGGCCGCCCCTGGCCATCGCCGGGCTGTTTGCCACGTCGTTCTTCCTTGTGATGCTCGATGCCTTCGGCGGGCTTCCCTTCCTGATGGCGGTGAAGCCCGCCGAGCGGACCGAAATGTCGGCGGTCTACTCGAGCTTTCGCGACGTCTCGTCGATCCTGACGCCGGGCATGGCCTGGATGGTTCTGCTGGTGGCGCCGATCCCCGGCATCTTCGCGACCGCGGGGCTCTTGATGGCCGGGGCCTGGGTGATCGCGGGGCAGCTGCACCCGCGGCTGGGGCGGCGCCGGATGCGGGCGTCAGACCAGCCGGTTCGAGACGATGAAGTCGGCTGAGGCCAAGAGCGCCTCGCGCGGCGGGATCAGGTCCCGGCCCAGCACGGCGCGGGCGCGGGTGTTGTCGATCCGCTCCATCTTGCCGATGGCGGGCAGGATCGCGCGAATCTGGCCGTCGAAGATGCCCAGAAGGCGCAGCAGCGGCTTTGGCGCGATGCCGGTCGGAATTCGGCGCGCGGGGTAGGCGGCCTTGATCGCCTTTGCCATCTCGTCCATCCACATCTCGCCCGCGGCACCGATGATGCGCTGACCCGCCGTGCCAGGCTGTTCCAGCGCGGCAAGGTGCAGCGCCGCGATGTCGCGCACATCGACGCAGGTTAGGCCGAGCTTCGGCATCATCGGGTCGCGCCCGCGCAGGATGCGGCGGATGACGCCCACGGAACTGCCGAAATGCTGGTCGAGCGGCGGACCCATGACGAAGCTGGGGTTGATGACGGTCAGCGCCATGCCCGCGCCTTCGCCTGCGACGAAATCCCAGGCCGCCCGTTCGGCCAGCGTCTTCGACCGGACGTAGGGAGTGGCTGTGGGGCTGTCGAGGTCGCTCCAGTCGCCTTCGTTATGGTGGGTGCGACCGGCGGGAAGCTCGGTGTTCAGCACCGCGACCGTGGACGAGGTCAGGATGACCCGCCCGATTCCGGCAGCCTTTGCTGCGCGGAGCGCGCGCAAGGTGCCCTCGACTGCGGGGCGGATCAGGACGGCGGGGTCCTTCGGCTGTTCGATCGGAAAGGGCGAGGCGGTGTGCATCAGCACGGACATGCCCGCCATCGCCGCATCCCAGCCGCCGTCCTGCTCAAGGTCGAGCGCTACGAAGGTCAGCCGGTCAAGGGCCGCGGGGTCGGTCAGGTGCGGGGCGACGGCGGCGCGCACCTCGGCTTCACGGGCGGGGGTGCGCAGGGTGCCGCGCACCGTGTGGCCCGCGTTCAGAAGCGCCAGCACGATGTGCTTGGCGATGAAGCCCGAGGCTCCGGTGACGAGAACGCGTTCAGGCATGGAAAGACCTCCGTCTGGTCCGTGTGGATTGGAACGGAAATCTTTACGCTGTCAAGTTAAGTCTGGATCAGTCGAGCAGGCGGCGCGCGATGACCTGGGCCTGAATCTCTGCCGCGCCTTCGAAGATGTTCAGGATGCGGGCATCGCAGAGGATGCGGCTGATCCGGTATTCCAGCGCAAAGCCGTTGCCGCCGTGGATCTGCAGCGCATTGTCGGCGGCGGCCCAGGCGACGCGGGCGCCCAGAAGCTTGGCCATCCCGGCTTCAAGGTCGCAGCGGCGCCCGTGGTCCTTGGCCCAGGCGCTGGCGTAGGTCAGCTGCCGCGCGATCATGATCTCGACCGCCATCATGGCCAGCTTTCCGGCCACGCGCGGGAACGCGATCAGCGGCCTGCCGAACTGCTTGCGGTCCTCGGCATATTGCAGGCCGGTCTCCATCGCGGATTGCGCAACGCCGATGGCGCGGGCGGCCGTCTGGATGCGGGCGCTTTCGAAGGTCTGCATCAGCTGCTTGAAGCCCTGCCCCTCGACCCCGCCCAGAAGGTTGTCGCCCTTCACGCGGAAATCGTCGAAGTTGACGGTGTATTCCTTCATGCCGCGATAGCCGAGCACCTCGATCTCGCCGCCCGAGAGGCCGGGATCGACAAAGGGGGTGTCATCGGTACCGGGGGTCTTTTCGGCCAGGAACATCGACAGCCCGCGATAGTCCGTGGTGCCTTCGACGCTGCGGGCAAGGACGGTCATCACATGGGTGCGGGCGGCGTGGGTGATCCAGGTCTTGTTGCCGGTCACCACCCAGTCGTCGCCCTCGCGGCGGGCGCGGGTGCGCAGGCTGCCGAGGTCGGATCCGGTGTTCGGTTCGGTAAAGACAGCGGTGGGCAGGATTTCCCCGCTGGCGAGCTTTGGCAACCACTGCGCCTTTTGCGCCTCCGTGCCGCCGCAGAGGATCAGTTCGGCCGCGATCTCTGACCTTGTGCCAAGCGAGCCCACGCCGATGTAGCCGCGCGACAGTTCCTCGGACACTACGACCATGCTGGCCTTGGACAGGCCAAGGCCGCCGAATTCCTCGGGGATGGTCAGTCCGAAGACGCCCATGTCGGCCAGCTGGTCGATGATCGCCATCGGGATCAGCTCGTCCTTCAGATGCCAGTCATGGGCATGGGGGATCACCTGATCCTCGGCAAAGCGGCGGAAGGTGTCGCGGATCATCTCGAGCTCGTCGTCAAGCCCGGTGGCGCCGACGGTGGCGCGGGCGCGGTCGGCACGCATGATCTCGGCCAGGCGAAGCTTGGCGGCGGTATCGGTTCCGGCGGCGATCAGGGTGGCGCTGGCGGTGCAGTCGGGAAAGGTCAGGCCGAGGTCGGACAGCCGGGCGGTTTCGCCCTGGCTCATCGGGATTCCGCCCTGCACCTGCGCGAGGTATTCGCCGAAGCCGATCTGAAGGATCAGGCCTTCCGTCTCGCCAAGCTTGCCCTCGCCCGACAGGCGCGCGGCCCAGGCGTGCAGCTGGATCAGCGATTCCGCATAGGTAGCCAGCCAGGACAGGCTGTGGGCCGCGAACTGGTGGCGGTCGATCAGTGCGGCGCTGACCTTGCCGCCGTCGGTGACGCGGGTCCGCAGCGCAGCGATGCCCTCGTCGCGCAGGCGCGCGACCGTTCCGGCGGCGGTTCCGGCAAGGGCCAGAAGGTCGGGGATGAGAAGCGATCCGGGCATCGTGCCCCCATCATGCGGCATCTTGGGACTCCTGTCCTTCGTTCTGCGCCTGCATAAACCATCTCGCATTTGCAGCGCAATATAGTTTCGTATCGAATGATACTTTTGACCGAAAATGTCCCGTCAGTTTTCGGATGCGGACCTGTGGGCAGGGCGCTACACCGGGCGCCGGGACAGAAGGGGCGGCTGATTGGGCGTTGATCCTGCACTCTGGGCGGCGATCCTGGCCGTGACGCTTTTCGCGGGGTTCGTGAAGGGCGCGGTCGGCTTTGCCATGCCGATGATCATGATGTCGGCCTTCGGGTCGTTCCTGCCGAACGAGACGGCGCTGGCGCTGCTGATCCTGCCGACGCTGGTGACCAATATCGCCCAGGGTTTCCGCGACGGGGCGGCGGCCATGTGGGACAGCCTGCGCACCTATCGCTGGCACATCGCGATGGTGGTGATCTTCCTGTGCATCTCGGCGCAGTTCGTCCATGCCATTCCCGACCGGGCCATGAAGGGGCTGCTGGGCCTGCCGGTCTTCGGCTTTGCCGTCTGGCAGCTTCTCGGGCTGCCGCTGGGCATTCCGCTAAGGCACCGGCGGCGGGCCGAGGTCCTGCTCGGGATCGTCGGGGGGCTTTATGGCGGCATCTCGGGGATCTGGGGGCCGCCGCTGATCATCTACCTCGTCTCGATCGGCGCGCCCAAGGCCGAGGCGATCCGGGTGCAGGGCGTGGTCTTCCTGATCGGCGCGGCGGTGCTATTGCCCGCGCACCTTGTCTCGGGGGTGCTGAACAGCGTGACGCTGCCGATGTCGGCCGCGGTCGCGGTGCCGGCGATGGCAGGGCTGTGGCTGGGGTTCAGGGCGCAGGACCGGCTGAACCAGCAGCAGTTCCGGCGCTGGACGCTGGTGCTGCTGGCGCTGACCGGGGCGAACCTGCTTCGGCAGGCGCTGTTCTGAAATGTAAGGGGCCGGCCCGTTCAGGCCGACCCCATGCCCTCCCGTCGGGCTTTCTGCTACTCTGCCGCGATGGCGCAGGCGCGGATGTCGGACCCGACTTGGCCTTCGTACTGCGCGAAGTTGCGGGCGAACATGTCGACCAGCCTGCGCGCCGCCGCATCATAGGCCGCAGCACTGGCCCAGGTCGCGCGCGGGTCGAGCAGGCCCTGCGCCACCTCGGGTCCGGTCACCGGGACGTCGAAGCCGAAATGCGGATCCTTGCGGAAGGCGACTGCGTTCAGCGAACCGTCGAGCGCCGCCGTCAGCAGCGCGCGCGTCGCTGCAATGGGCATCCGGCGACCCGTGCCATAGGCGCCGCCGGTCCAGCCGGTGTTCACCAGCCAGCAGGTCGCGCCGTGGCGGGCGATCTTGTCCTGCAGAAGCGCACCATAGACCTCGGGGCGGCGCGGCATGAAGGGCGCGCCGAAGCAGGTCGAGAAGGTGGGCTGGGGTTCGGTCACGCCAAGCTCGGTGCCCGCGACTTTCGAGGTGAAGCCCGACAGGAAGTGATACATCGCCTGCGCCGGCGTCAGCCTTGCGATGGGCGGCAGCACCCCGAAAGCATCGCAGGTCAGCATGATGACGGTCTTCGGGTGCCCGCCAAGCCCGGTGTCCGAGGCGTTCGAGATGTAGTCGAGCGGATAGGCGCAACGGGTGTTCGCCGTCAGACTGCCGTCCTCGAAGTCGATGTCGAGCGTTTCGGGGTCATAGACCATGTTCTCGATCACGGTGCCGAACTTTTCGGTCGTTGCGTAGATCTCGGGCTCGGCGCTGCGGGAAAGGTTGATCGTCTTGGCGTAGCAGCCACCTTCGAAGTTGAAGATGCCCCGGTCCGACCAGCCGTGTTCGTCGTCGCCGATCAGCACGCGGCCCGGGTCGGCGGACAGGGTGGTCTTGCCGGTGCCCGAGAGGCCGAAGAACACCGCCGCGTCATCGGGGTTGCCGATGGCGTGGTTGGCCGAGCAGTGCATCGCCATCACGCCCTTGCCCGGCAGGATGTAGTTCAGCAGGGTGAAGACGGCTTTCTTGTTCTCGCCTGCATAGGCAGTGCCGCCGATCAGCACGAGCTTGCGGTCGAAGTTCAGCGCGATGACGGTATCGGACCGGCAGCCGTGGCGCGCGGGGTCGGCCTTGAACGAGGGGCAGTTGATGACGGTGAATTCCGGCATGAACTGGTCGAGTTCGTCCAGCGCGGGGCGGCGCATCAGGTGGCGGATGAACAGCCCGTGCCAGGCGAGTTCCGTCACCATCCGCACGTCAAGCTTCAGGTCGGCGTCGGCCCCGGCGCAGAGGTCCTGCACGACATAGTCGCGGCCCTTCATGTGGGCCAGCATGTCGGCGTGAAGCCGGTCAAAGGCCTCGGGCGCCATCGGGGCATTGTTGTCCCACCAGATCGTGTCCTCGACCGAGGACGTGCGGACCACGAACTTGTCCTTGGGCGACCGGCCGGTGTGGCGGCCCGTCTGGACATGCAGCGAGCCGCCCTTGCCCAGCACGCCTTCGCCGCGTTCCAGCGCAAGCTCCATCAGCTGGGGCACCCCGAAGTTGTAATAGACGTTCGCGAGCCCCTGCATTCCCTGATGTTCAAGACGGATCGCGGGGTTCACGCGGCCATGTTCCATTCGGATGCTCCCATCACCGCGCGAAGGCGGCGTTTCCACTGTTGCGCAAGTGCGTCCCGGGCCAACAAGACGCCAATCGGCCCGCGAAAGGGGCCGACGCAAGAAAATTACCATAGGTCTATCTGATTGGAAAAGCAGGAAAATTCGCTGTTAGCGCAATCATCCCGCATTGGGCGGATGCGGGCGCTAACACAAACGATTGCGGCAGAGAGACGGTGCGAGATTGCGGCAAATCAGTCAAAGATTTGACTTTTTTGCGTGGTCTGTTTCCGAAATCACGATGGATTCGCGGTTTGGCGTTGATTCGGTCACTCGGAACAACGACACTCCCGGAAAAATGAAAAGGGCAGGACGAGGCAACATCATGTCCAGAATTGCATTGGTAGACGACGACCGGAACATCCTGACCTCCGTGTCGATGACGCTCGAGGCCGAGGGCTTCGAAGTCGAGACCTACAACGACGGGCAGTCGGCACTCGATGCCTTCAACAAGCGCATGCCCGACATGGCGGTGCTCGACATCAAGATGCCGCGCATGGACGGAATGGACCTGCTGCAGCGGCTGCGCCAGAAGACGGCGATGCCGGTGATCTTCCTGACCTCGAAGGACGACGAGATCGACGAAGTCCTTGGCCTGCGCATGGGCGCGGACGATTATGTGAAGAAGCCCTTCAGCCAGCGGCTTCTGGTGGAACGCATCCGCGCGCTGTTGCGCCGGCAGGAGGCCATCGCCAGCGGCGAGGTCGCGACCACCGAGGAAACCAAGATCATGACGCGCGGGTCGCTGACGATGGACCCGCTGCGCCATTCGGTCAGCTGGAAGGGCCGCGACGTGGCGCTGACGGTGACGGAATTCCTGCTGCTTCAGGCGCTCGCGCAGCGCCCGGGCTTCGTGAAGAGCCGCGATCAGCTGATGGACGTGGCCTACGACGATCAGGTTTATGTCGACGACCGCACGATCGACAGCCACATCAAGCGGCTGCGCAAGAAGATGCGGACGGTGGACGACAACTTTTCTGCCATCGAAACCCTTTACGGCATCGGCTACAGATACAATGAAGAATGAGCCTGGTCGCAGGGGTTGGGGTGAAAGGCAAGAAAGCCTCCAAGAAGGCTGACGTCGTCCTTGGCGAAGACTGGATCGCGCCGGACAGCTATGTCGACAGCGAACTGAAGGCGGGCCGGGAACGGCGTGGCTTCATTTCGCTGAACCGTTCGCCTTTGGCGCGCAAGATCATCACGTTCAACCTGCTGGCGATGATCGTGCTGGTCGCGGGGGTGCTGTATCTCAACCCGTTCCGCGACAGCCTGGTCCTGCAGCGCGAAAGCGGCCTGGTGGCCGAGACCCGCCTGATCGCCGATGTGTTCGAGGCGGGCTTCACGCCCGGCCAGCAGGTTACGCTGGCGCAGGGGCAGACAGCCATCATCGGCAGGACGCTGGACGGCCTGAATGTCCCCGAAGGCGTCAAGATCTATCTCTACAGCCCCGACGGGTCCGAGATCGCGCGGTCGGAAGGCAAGCGCGGCGATGCGCCCGAGATTGTCCTGGGCATGCAGCAGGACCAGCGGTCGACGATCATCACCGATCTTCTGAACTCGGTCTGGGAAGGGATTTCCGGCCTGCTTGCGGCCAAGCAGGCGCGGCTGCCCGGCTTCCGCTCGGCCGATCTGGCGGGCAACCTGGCCAAGGTCGCGCTGGACGACAAGACGGTCGTGCAGTCGGGCCGCGATCCGGCGGGCGAGGCCATCTTTGCCGTCGCCACGCCGATCCGCCACGAGGGCCGGGTCGTCGGCGTGGTCGCCGTGACCTCGGTTGCCGGCCAGATCGACCGGCTGGTCCGGGCCGAACGCGAGCAGGTGCTGCAGATGTTCGTCATCGCGATCATCGTGTCGATCGGCCTGAGCCTTGTCCTTGCCTCGACCATCGCCAACCCGCTGTCCGACCTTGCGGCGGCGGCGGAACTGGGGCGTGACCGCAACGCGCGCAAGATGTCGCCCAACCGCGTCCGCATTCCCGACCTGACCGCCCGGCCCGACGAGATCGGGCGGCTGTCGGGTGCCATGCGGGGCATGGTGGCGGCGCTGTACGAACGGCTGGAATCGAACGAACAGTTCGCCGCCGATGTCGCGCATGAGATCAAGAACCCGCTCGCCTCGTTGCGGTCGGCTGTCGGCACCCTGCGGCTGGCCAAGCGCGAGGACCAGCGTGACAAGCTGCTGGACGTGATCGACCATGACGTGCGCCGCCTCGACCGGCTGGTCAGCGACATCTCCAACGCCTCGCGGCTGGACAGCGAGCTGGTGAAGGAAGAGGAAGAAAGCTTCAACCTTCTGAAGATGCTGGGAAACATCATCGAGTATCTGGGGCAGGAGGCAAAGGCCAAGGGGGTCGAGTTCATCTCGGACCTGCCGGGCGAGCCGATCGTGATCCAGGGGCTCGAGGCGCGGCTGGCGCAGGTCTTCGTCAATCTGGTGACCAATGCCATTTCGTTCTGCGAAAAGGGCGATGCCGTTCGCGTCTGGGCCCGCAAGCGCGAGAACCGGGTGCTGATCGTGGTCGAGGATACCGGCCCCGGCATTCCCGATCAGGCGCTGACGAAGATCTTCAAGCGCTTCTATTCGGAACGCCCACCGGGGCAGTTCGGCAACCACTCGGGCCTTGGCCTTGCGATCTCCAAACAGATCGTCGAGGCGCATGGCGGCGTGATCTGGGCCGAGAACATCCGCCCGGCCGACGCCGACGTGACCTCGCCGCCGCTTGGCGCGCGCTTCGTCGTGGGCCTGCCGGTGTGACAGGCGACGGCGACAGCGAGACGCTTCATGCAACCTGCGTGGCACTCGGGCTCAAGGGGCTGCTGATCCTCGGGCCATCCGGGTCGGGCAAGTCGGGGCTCGCGCTGGCGCTGATGGCCAGCGGCTGCATGCTGGTGGCCGATGACCGGACGGTCGTGACCCGGCACGGCGGGCATCTTTTCGCGACCCCGCCCGCGGGGCTGGAAGGCCGGATCGAGGCGCGCGGCGTCGGCATCCTGAACGCCGCGCATGTCGCCTCCACGCGGCTGACGCTGGCGGTCGATCTGGGACGGGCGGAAACGGAACGCCTGCCCGGGTTTCATGAATTTGAATGCCTCGGCCTGCGTCTTCCCCTTGTCCTTGGGCCGATCAGCGCTCATTTTCCGGCGTCGGTCCTGCAGTATCTTCGTGCTGGCAGGTCCGCGTGACGGAGGCTGCCGTGCCAGACGACGGACCCGCCCGGGCCGAAAAACGCATCCTGCTGGTCACCGGCCCTTCGGGGGCGGGGCGGTCGACGGCCATCCGTGCGCTTGAGGACCTGGGCTACGAGGCGATCGACAACCTGCCGCTGTCGCTGGTGCCGCGGCTTCTGGACGGGCCGCCGCTGCAACGGCCGGTGGCGCTGGGCATCGATGTGCGCAACCGCGAGTTTTCGGCCGCGGCGCTGATCGAACTGATCGACACCTTGACGCGCCGTCCCGATATCGATCCCGAAGTGCTATATCTGGATTGCCGGCCAGACGAGCTTCTGCGCCGCTATGGCGAGACGCGCCGACGCCACCCCCTTTCTCCGGCCGAGGAGCCCGATGCCGGCGTGCGCAGCGAGATCGACCTGCTGGCGCCGATCCGGGCCAGGGCCGATGTGCTGATCGACACCTCTGACCTGAGCCCGCATGACCTCAAGGCCGAGATCGCGCGCTGGTTCGACTTTTCCACCCGCAACGGCCTTGCGGTTTCGGTCCAGTCGTATTCCTACAAGCGCGGCGTTCCGCGCGGTCTCGACATGATGTTCGACTGCCGCTTCCTGCGGAACCCGCATTGGGAGGCAGGTCTGCGCACCCTGACGGGCCAGGACCGGCGGGTGGCGGACTATGTTGCGGGCGATCCGCGTTATTCGGAATTCAACGAAAAGGTGTGTGACTTGCTGCTGTTGCTGCTGCCGGCACATGTCGAAGAGGGCAAGGCGCACCTGACCATCGGCTTCGGTTGTACCGGCGGGCAACACCGGTCTGTTGCCGTTGCGGAATCGGTTGCAGCGGCGCTTGCAGATGCCGGTTGGCAGGTGTCTAAGAGGCACCGGGAACTTGAACGGCGGGCGGCATCGCCTGGTGACTTGCAGGGTAACGGCACTTGATCGGTATCGTGATCGTCGCGCATGGCGGGCTGGCGAGAGAGTATCTCTCGGCGGTTGAGCATGTCGTTGGCAAACAGACCGGGATCCGCGCGATCTCGATCGAGGAAGACCATGACCGGGCCGCCAAGCAGGCCGAGATCTGCGACGCCGCCGACGCGGTGGACGAGGGGTCGGGCGTCGTCGTCGTGACCGACATGTTCGGCGGATCGCCCTCGAATCTCAGCCTGATGGCCTGCGTGGCGCGTGACCGGCAGATCCTTTACGGCGCGAACCTGCCGATGTTGATCAAGCTGGCGAAGTCGCGGCAGCTTAGCGTGCCGGACGCGGTGTCGACGGCGCTGGAGGCCGGGCGAAAGTACATCAACAGTTATGTGGCCACCGGGCAGGGCAACCAATGACTGCGCGCATCCTGCGGATCGTCAACGAAAAGGGGCTGCATGCCCGCGCCTCGGCCAAGTTCGTCGAGGTGGTCGAGGCCCACGACGCCCGCGCCGAGGTCTCGAAGGACGGCATGACCGTCTCGGGCGATTCGATCATGGGGCTGCTGATGCTTGCGGCGTCAAAGGGCACCTCGGTCGAGGTCGCCTGTTCGGGCAACGAGGCGGAAAAGCTGGCGGACGCTTTGGAACATCTTGTGGCTGACAAGTTCGGCGAAGGGATGTAATCCGGGCTTCAGGATGAAAGACGGAACCCGCATCATTGCCTCTGCCGATCCGGCCCCCGCGGTCGAGCAGAAGCCCTACGACATGCGCCGCCTGTCCTATGCGGGCACGTTCAAGAACCCCTTCAAGGCCAACGCGATCCGCGCGATCGAATGGACGACGGGCAAGCTGCATCTTCTCAAGCTGATCCGGCAGTACGAACGTTCGGGCGTGCCTTTCGGCCAGCCCTTCTGGCCCAAGGCCATGAAGACGATGGGGATCGAGGTTCTGACCCCGGAGGATCAGGTGGCGCGGATCCCGAAGACGGGGCCGGTCGTGGTGGTCGCGAACCATCCGCACGGGCTGGTCGACGGCATGGTGATGGCCGAACTTATCGGCCGCGTGCGCACCGACTACAAGATCCTGACCCGCTCGCTTCTGACCGGCATCCCCGAGATTGCCGAGTTCCTGATCCCCGTGCCCTTCCCGCACGAGGACAATGCCCGCGAACTGGGGCTGGAGATGCGCGCCCAGTGCATGGCGCATCTGAAGGATGGCGGCGTGATCGTGCTGTTCCCGGCCGGCAAGGTCGCGCATTCGGAAACCTGGTTCGGCGAAGCCATCGAGGGCGAGTGGAACCCCTTCACCCACAAGATGGTCACCCGTTCGGGCGCGACGGTGCTGCCGATCTATTTCCCCGGCCACAACACCCGGATCTACCAGATCGCCAACCGCGTCTCGGCAACCTGGCGGCAAGGTCTTTTGCTGCACGAGATCAAATGCGCGCTGAACAAGCCGCAGGCCCCGGTCATCGGCCACCCGCTGAGCCAGGACGAGCTGAACGCGAAAAAGCTGGGGCCGACCGAGCTGCTGGCCTGGCTGCGCGGTCACACGCTGGCGCTGCGCGGCTGACGCCTAGCGCGTCGGCACCGGCACCTCGCCGCGGTAGTCGTAGAAACCCCGCTGGCTCTTGCGGCCCAGCCAGCCGGCCTCGACATATTTCACCAGCAGCGGACAGGGCCGGTATTTTGAATCGGCGAGGCCCTCGTGCAGCACCTGCATCACCGAGAGGCAGGTATCGAGGCCGATGAAGTCGGCCAGTTCGAGCGGGCCCATGGGATGGCGGGCGCCGAGTTTCATGGCGGTGTCGATGGCCTCGACGTTGCCCACGCCTTCGTAGAGCGTGTAGACCGCCTCGTTGATCATCGGCATCAGGATGCGGTTGACGATGAAAGCGGGGAAGTCCTCGGCGCTGGCGGCGGTCTTGCCCAGTTTCTCGACGACCTTCAGAAGGCTCTTGTAGGTGTCTTCATTCGTCGCAATGCCGCGGATCAGTTCGACCAGTTGCATCACAGGCACCGGGTTCATGAAGTGGAAGCCCATGAACTTTTCCGGCCGGTCGGTGCGGCTGGCCAGCCGGGTGATCGAGATCGACGAGGTGTTCGATGTCAGGATCGTCGTCGGCTTCAGGTGCGGCACGAGGTCTTCGAAGATCGCCTGCTTGACGGTTTCACGCTCGGTCGCGGCCTCGATGATCAGGTCGCACTG